>JAGHDB010000118.1 GCA_021160155.1 Bacteroidales bacterium
TCATGCAATGCATCATACGATTGTTCATCTGTATCTCGATACTTTTTTCGTATCAGTGGAACAACTGCTACTTCCGTCTGGTCACAGATATCATTGATGAGGCCGCACCGGTTTATGAAAAAGCCTCCATTGATGAACACTACCTCGACTTCGAAAATAGCCACCGGTATCGCTAAACCCAATGGAGAAAAGGAAGTGCCTGAAACAGAAGTACATCCTTTTCTGGCCCCGCTTTCCATCGATAAAATCCCGATGCCGGGGCCCAAAACCTACCAGTTACTCCGGTCGATGGGCATACGCACCATACCTGGTTGAAAAATTACCGGTTTTAATCGCTCCAAGATGGCTGAATCACCGGGTTCAGCCTATTGCAATCAGAAATGTCATGCAATACCTGCTTGGAGTGCTGGGTAAGCCGATTCTTCTTGACGGAGTATACGATAATGGTATTATGAAAAGATATGTTGGAGAATCCGGGGAATAATCGACCGGTAATAATTACTTCATCCCCAAGGCAGGACCTGGATTTTGACACAGGTCAGCTTTTCTCTTAAATGAATTAAAACACAGCCAGATTCATCGTGGCAATATAAAAATCCGGATCCGGAATAAAATCGGGCCGACTGGGATCAATAAATACCCTGCTCCATCTGGTAGTGGGCTTCAGCCATTTTTCTTCTCCGGATATCTTTACCCTGACCGGCATAGTAAACCGGGGCAGGCAGTTGCTCCAGTGAAAGAATACTTCATTACCATGAATGATATATTCAAGAACCGGAACCCTGAAATCACGTAAATACTGATCAAAAAACGGCTTTAAATTCATACTAAGTTTGTCACTCATAAAATTCTCAATCTGGGCAGTAGTTACAGTTTTGTGGTAAAACTCTTTGTTTAAACCTCTTAAAACTGCTCTCCATTTGTCATCATCATGCACTATTTGCCGTAGGGTGTGTAACATGTTCCCGCCTTTTGAATACATATCCCCTGAACCCTCATTATTGACATCGTAGTATCCGATTATCGGACGGGTATTACTAATATGCTTACGGGTTCCCCTGACATATTCAGCACCCGCCTTCTTTCCAAAATAATACTCCACATACAAGCTTTCGGCATAATTGGCAAAACTTTCATGTATCCACATATCCGCTAAATCACGATAGGTAATATTATTGGCAAACCACTCATGGGCAGATTCGTGAATAATGATAAAATCAAACTGCATACCCCAGTCGGATTGACTGCCACTATGACCCAGGTATCCATTTTTGAAGCCATTTCCATAGGTTACCGAACTCTGGTGCTCCATACCCAGATAGGGTGCCTCAACCAATTTATAGCTGTCTTCATAAAAAGGATAGGGACCATACCAGTACTCAAATGCTTTCAGCATCTTAGGTACTTGTTTAAATTGCCTTTTGGCCTGGGCTAAATGATCTTTCAGCACCCAGTAATCACAATCCAGCGGTCCTTTTTCTCCCTGAAATACTTCAGAAAAGTGTACATAATCACCAATATTGATGTTGACTCCGTAATTGTTAATCGGATTGGAGACAAACCAATGATAAGTTTTGGTTTTTTTGTGACGGTCAACTCTGCGAAGTCTCCCATTGGATACATCAATCAAATCCCCAGGGACAGTTATACTCATTAACATACTGTCGGGTTCATCATACATATGGTCTTTACAGGGCCACCAGATACTGGCACCCAAACCCTGGCAACTCGAAGCGATAAAGGGTTTGCCGTTTTGATCCCGTTTCCATGTGATTCCGCCGTTCCAGGGCGGGTTTTTTGCTATTTTTGGCCTTCCCCCGTAAAATAATTGCAATTCCCTGAAACTTCCCGGAACCTGTTCGCTTACGAGATAAATAAAATGCGCATTCCCATCCTGAACAATCTTCAGTTGCCGGCCATCCTGAACCGCCCTGAAAAGACGTAATGGAGGCTGAAGATCAATCTGCATAACCTGATTTCTTGTTAACACTTTGTATCTAACCGTATTAGAACCCTGAATGGTACTATCTTCAGGATCCACTGAAATATCCAGATGGTAATAACTCAGATCCCACCAGGCCCGTTCCGGTGTAATAGACCCGCGAAGCGTATCCTGATGCGTAAAATGAGGTATAATCTGTCGAATCTGGGCCGGCACCATTACGGTAATCAGGGAAAAAGCAGTCCCCAACAATAACTTATTAAATTTCATTTTTTATCGATTTATAAACATCTAACATCCAATATCTAATATCTAATATCTAATATCTAACATCTAACATCCAATATCCAACATCTTAATCATCATCATCTCTACCACTATACCACTTCGGATAGGCCCGGTTTCCTTTTACTGCATGCCACAGGATTCGATTCAGCAAAGCATCATCCCCCGAATCAATTCTTTCAAACATTGGATCCATGCTTTTTCTGGCATATCGAAGGGCCATTCCTTTCAGTCGGTTTAAATCCGGATTCATCTCATCCAGTGGAATCTGGTTTAACAACACGTGATAGGGTGTCAGATCCCGGGAGCCGGTAAAACAATCAAACATGGGCATAGCCGTAGCATCCTGAATATTCATCGGAGGCAACCCCAGTATCTGTTCTATGGTCCGGATCATAGAGGGCTGATTGTAATTCGTATGTATGGTTTTTCCCAGGCGCGACCAGGGACTGATCACCATACCCACCGTCCGGTATGCAGATACATGATCCCAACCCGCCTGTGAATCATCTTCGGTAACCACAATCACGGTGTTTTTCCAAAAGCGACTATGGGTGATTGCCTGAACAATTTGTCCCAGCGCCAGATCATTATCCGCCACCATAGCCCTTGGTGTCGGATACCCGGGAGCTGTTCCGGCAGTATGATCATTTGGTAAAGCCATGATGATGAGGTCAGGCCATTGATCACCTTTCATCTTTTCATACGTATGCAATTCATCAATAAATGCTTTGGCCCTTAAAACATCAGGTATCGCATGGTGATCGTATCCGGGATAATTTTGACTCAATATCTTTTCAACCGGTTTGATTGTAGTCACATTTCTGAATGAAAACGGCTCTCCATTTTTAAATTTCCGGTAGATATCGCTCCAGTGCAGCTTTGGATCAAACTCCGGAACGGTTGCTTCCCCGTAAACGCGAACTTTCTTGCCGTGCTTTAAGGCATTATCCCATAAAAAACCGGTCGGAGCATAAACCAAAGCATCCGCCAGAACATGAGGATAGCTTCTGAACCAGCCTCTCACACTCTTCTCAACGTAATCCGTCACTATTGAAGCATCCGACCACATATGACCTTCGGCAGAACTTTTACCTGAAACGTAAAAATTATCCATCAACAGAAAGTCATCTACCAATTGATGAATATTGGGAGTAACTTTTTTCCCGAATGTGCACAGTGCGGTATCTCCATCTCCGGCAGATACATCACCCAGCACCTGATCGTAGGTACGGTTTTCTTTAATAATATAAACTACGTGTTTAAACACCGAAGGTTCACCGATCCGTTCCGGAACCGGAACCGGAGCTATACCTTTCCGGGGTTTCAGTCCGGTTAATTCCAACCTGAAAAACTGATTGGAATTAATCACCCGCCGGGTTTGTTTTGCCAGTTTTTTTCTTTTCGGCACCGGGATTACAGAAACAGAAGCCATCATATGGTGCGCATTGTAAGACACCCTTTGCTTATCCGCAGTCTGATTTGGGATGTGTGCCCCTTCTCCCTCAATATTAGCAACAAATAACCAACTATTGTTTAAAACAGCTACGCTGCCCGGATAGGCGCCCGTCGGAATAAAACCGGTTACCCTGCTTCGTTCTCTTTTGCCCGCTGAGGATGCCAATCTACCCAGCTTAACTACTGCCAGTGCATTATCCATCCCGTTAGCCACATAGAGAGTACGACCGTCAGAAGAAATCCCCAGACCATTAGGTGAATCACCAAAATAGGGATTATGATCCTGCGCCAGCCGAACGGAGACAGTCTCGGTAATCCGGTCGGTCCGGGAATCAATGACGCTGACTATGTCACTGTTACTGTTGGCCACATAAACAAATCTATTATGAGGATCTGCAATAATATCATTCGGATGCAACCCCACCTGAATCTCATGGATAACCTTGCCGGATTCGGGATCAATAACCGAAACCGTACCTTCAGAGGTAGCACCTGTGAGTGAATCCACTTTCGATTTTTCCCAGGGAACTCCTGCTACTGAAGTTTCACGGGAACCGGGAACGCTCCCTGCCCAATTTGTTACATAAAGTTTCCCATTGGCTTCAGTAATCCCAAACGGCGCAACGCCAACCGCTACAGACCAGACAGAGTCACCAGTGTCAGCATTGCGTTTTTCAACAGTGTTATTCCCGTTCAGAACAGTATAAAGAAATGTTTGGCCATCTTCATCACGCAACAAAACTTCATTGGCAAGAGCCAGTTTTGCAGGAGATTTACGCGCAAACAAAAAAGTGGTATCCACCGTCAATTCACGGCCATTCCAGTTTGCTCTGATCACTTTTGACTGACGGTAATTCAATACCGCACTCCAGTAGAGCGAATATCCCGCCGGTCCGGTTCTCCAGGTAATACCCGAAAATGTATTTCTGGGATTCCCCCGGCGAAAATACTGGGTCAAAGGGAAAACAGAAGATATTTCTTGTTCTTTGGTTGATATAATAACAATATGGTAGCGACCTTCAACCGCCAACCATTTTCCATCCGGTGAGAGGGCACAATCCAATGCATGATTTTCAAGCAGTTGATTACCAAAAAACAGCTGTTTCCCTGCCGGGTTTATCCAGCGATTATATGGTAA
>JAGHDB010000315.1 GCA_021160155.1 Bacteroidales bacterium
AAAGTTTAAAAAGTTTAAAAAGTTTAGGAAATTTAGTTATGAAAACAGATCGCAGGAGTTTTATTAAAAGTTCATCTATTGCAGCAGCAGGAGTCACCTTTGGAGGAGCTACCTTATCTGCCGCTTCATACAAACGGGTTATGGGGGCTAATGATCGCATCAAGGTAGGTGTCATAGGTTTTTCCAACCGGTTCAGAGGTGCCCTTTTGCCGGCATTTTTGAAATCAAATGCTAAATTGAATTTTGATATTGTAGCCGTATCGGACATATGGAATGAACGCCGGAATGATGGACAGGATCTTCTTGAAAAGAAATTTGGCCATCCGGTGATGAAGTGCCGCAACAATGAAGAGTTATACAGCAAAGCGGATGTTGATGCCGTGATCATCTCAACGGCTGATTTCCAGCATGCTTTGCATACGGTTGATGCTGTCAGAGCCGGTTGTGACACATACACCGAGAAACCGCTTGCCGAAACGATGGCAGACGCCCGTGCCGTTCTGAAAGCAGTCAGAGAAACCGGTAAAATCGTTCAAATCGGATCACAACGACGCAGCGGGTTGAATTACCAGGCTGCTGCCGATTTTATTCAATCCGGTGAATTCGGACCGATTACTATTGTTGAAATGACCTGGAACGTCAACCAGCCTGGACGTTGGCGCAGACCACAACTGACCGCCAGGATCCGCAAAGAAGACACCGACTGGAACCGGTATCCTTTAAATCGTCCTTATGAAGATTGGGATCCAAGAAAGTATCTTGAATACAGACTATTCTGGCCCTTCTCCTCAGGAATCCCGGGTCAGTGGATGTCTCACCAGATTGATACGGTACACTGGTTCTCAGGCCTGCCTCATCCTCGCAGCGTTGCAGCCAATGGCGGAATTTACGTTTGGAAAGACGGGAGGCGAAATTTTGATACTCTTACTGCCGTATTCGATTACGGTCCGGCAGATGATCCCGGATCCGGATTCCAGGTAGTGTACTCCTCCCGGCAGCATAACTCAGCCGGAGGTGTGAAAGAGATTTACTATTCCAACGGAGGAGAACTCAACCTGCTGACCAACAAAATCAGTCCGAATGGTGGTTTAACAGCGGGGTTTGCAAAAGCTATGAATATGAAACCGAACCTGTTACCGGAGATCAACCTGGCTGACCGCATTATAAAAGCAAACACCAATGCCAATACCGGTGCCGACGACATGACTTCAGCACATATGCGTAACTGGATGGAATCGGTCAGAAAACGTACCCAACCCCATGCGACAATTGAAGACGGATATCATCATTCAATCGCCAATATTATGGTCAACGCCGCTTTGCGTACCGGAGAAAAAGTAATTTTCGACGAAAAAAATCAAGAGGTACTCGCCGGGGGTAAAATTTTTCAATACTAAATTATTATCTGTATGAAATTATTTAAAATATCCATATTCATTATGTTGACGGGAAGCGTCATGTGGACAGGATGTACCTCCCCTAAAGAACAAGAGATCAGTCTGATTCCCGCACCGGTGAAAATGGTACAGAATCCCGGGCATTTATTATTAAAAGGCCGGATTGATCTGTTAACAGATCAGCAGGATCAATTGGCAACATGCCAGAAATATTTAGAAAAATACCTGGTAAAGATTCCCGGCTTACATCTGAAACATGTGAATTTCACAAAGGGTAAAAATATCCATCTGTTTATCAACCCGGATTTTAAGAAAGAGTTTGGGCCTGAAGGATATCAACTGGATATAACCGATAAAGGGATACAAATACAAGGACGAAAACCTGATGGAATCTTCAGGGGGATTCAAACGCTTCTACAGCTTTTACCTCCCGAAATTTACGGTAATTCAATATCCGGAAAGATATCTTTTAGCGTACCGCTGGTCCATATTGAAGACCGGCCCCGTTTTACCTGGCGCGGATACATGCTGGATGTCAGTCGCCACTTCTTTGACAAAGAGTTTATTCTGAAAGTCATAGACGAGCTGGCCATGCACAAAATGAACACACTCCATTTACACCTGGTTGACGACCAGGGTTGGCGAATTGAGATCAAAAAATATCCGAAACTCACCGAAGTCGGAGCATGGAGAGTGGATCGCGGTGATGCGGGATGGAATTCCAGTGAAGGGCAAAAGCCTGGTGAAAAGGCTACTTACGGAGGGTTTTATACCCAGGATGACATCCGTGAAATCGTGAAATATGCTCAGGATCATTATATTACTATTATTCCCGAAATAGAAATGCCTGCGCATGTAAGCTCAGCTATTGCCTCTTATCCCTGGTTATCCTGTACCGGAAAACAGATCACGGTTCCACCAGGCAGCGTATGGCCTATTACCAATATTTACTGTGCAGGGAAAGAGCGTACATTTCAATTTCTCGAGGATGTGCTGACTGAAGTGATGGAGTTATTTCCCTCAAAATACATTCACATTGGGGGTGATGAAGCTACAAAAACCGAATGGAAAAAATGTCCGGATTGTCAACGGCGCATCCGTACAGAAGGGCTGAAAGATGAAAATGAATTACAAAGTTATTTCATTCGTCGTATAGAACAATTTTTGAATGACCACGGCCGGCAATTGATCGGATGGGATGAAATTCTTGAAGGGGGATTGGCTCCGAATGCTGCTGTGATGTCATGGAGGGGTATCCAGGGTGGAATAAAAGCAGCCACTTCGGGTCATCCGGTTGTGATGAGTCCTACTTCAAACTGCTACTTTGATTACTATCAGGGAGATCCTGATATAGAACCATTAGCTATCGGAGGTTATCTGCCGCTTCAGAAAGTGTATGCTTTTGAGCCTGTTCCGGCTGATTTAGACCCGCAGCATGCAAAATTTATCATCGGAGCACAAGCCAACCTTTGGACAGAATATGTATCAACACCATCTCATGCAGAGTATATGACTTTCCCAAGACTGAGCGCATTGGCCGAAGTAATATGGAGCCCGAAAGCATCCCGGAATTATTCAGATTTTATTCAACGTCTTCCAAAACATCTGAAAAGATTGGAAGCAGCCGGCATTAATTATGCCAAAAGTTTTGCCAATGTGCATGTAACCACTAAACTGGACACAACCAGTTTTACCTTTAATGTGAAACTGACATCCGATTTTCCACCGGCTGAAATTCACTACACCCTTGACGGTAAAAATCCGGATGCATCCTCCCCGATTTATCAAAAACCCTTTAGCCTGACTGAAACAACTACTATAAAGGCTTTGGCTTTTTTTCATGGTGAAGCTTATTCAGCCATCTCTTCTAAAACTGTTTGGGTTCATCTGGCTTCAGGCAAACCGGTCACTTATTTTACGCACTGGTCGCCAAGATATTCAGCCGGCGGGGTGGGTGCGCTCACCAATAGTTTGCGCGGATCCCTCAATCATGGAGATGGATTCTGGCAGGGTTTTGAAGGAGAAGATCTTGAAGCCACTGTTGATCTGGGTCATCCGGTTCAGGTACATCAAATCTCTTTAGGTTGCCTGCAATCAGTCGGTAGTTGGATCTTCTTTCCTGAATGGGTCACCTTTGAGGGATCAAAGGATGGTACTGTTTTCTCCCCATTGGGCAGGGTTGAGCGGCCGGTTCCGATAAACGATCCTGAGCGTAGAATAGAGGATTACCAGGCAAAATTCAATTCCGTATCGGTCCGCTATATCCGTGTAAAAGCTAAAAACACAGGTGTTTGTCCCGACTGGCATGCAGGAGCCGGAGGAAAAGCCTGGTTATTTGTAGATGAACTAATTGTTGAGTAATAACTAATTATTTTTCAATCTGATGAAAAAAATATTATTAGCCATTCTGTTGTTGATTGGAGTTGGATCACTAACCGGTCAGGAAGCCAAACAAGCTTATTACCCACCCAAAGATCCTTTGGTTCAGGCAAAGCTTGAAAAGTGGCAGGATTTAAAATTCGGATTATTAATGCACTGGGGTCCTTATTCACAGTGGGGCGTGGTTGAATCCTGGTCGATCTGCTCCGAGGATGAAGGTTGGTGCAAGAGGAAATCCGACAATTATGTTGAATATAAAAAAGAGTATGAAGCCCTTCAAACCACCTTTAATCCTGTGAAATTCAATCCTGAGAAATGGGCCCGGGCTGCTAAAAAAGCCGGAATGAGATACGTGGTTTTCACTACCAAACACCATGACGGGTTTTGTATGTTCGACACGAAGTACACGGATTATAAAATTACCGATCCGAAAACTCCCTTTCATACAAATCCTAAAGCCAATATAGCTAAAGAGATATTTAAAGCTTTTCGTGCCGAAGGATTATGGACCGGAGCCTACTTCAGCAAACCCGACTGGCATTCACCATATTACTGGTGGCCCAATTTTGCCACACCCGATCGCAATGTCAATTACAACATCAAGAAATATCCCAAGCGGTGGAATAAATTTGTTCAGTATACCCAGAACCAAATCATGGAACTGATGACAGATTATGGTCCGATGGATATCTTATGGTTGGATGGCGGATGGGTTCAGAAATTGACCCCTAAACAGGTGAAAGCTTATAATTGTCAGAATGGGTATCAATTCAAGCACGTGCAGAGCCAGGATATTCGGATGGATGAACTTGTAGCGAAAGTCAGGAAAAAACAACCCGGATTGATTGTGGTTGACCGCGCAGTTAAAGGTCCTAATCAAAATTATCTTACACCTGAAAATCATGTACCCAAGGAGATGCTCAACTATCCCTGGGAATCATGTATCATTATGGGAGGAGGATGGTCATATTCATTTAATGCCAAATATAAATCCGGAGAGGAGCTGGTACATCTGTTGATAGATATCGTGGCCAAAGGAGGTAATTTACTGCTCAATGTCGGTCCGAGCCATGAAGGAACCTGGGATCCTGATGTATATGACCGGTTAGAGAAAATCGGGAAATGGATGGATGTGAATAGCGAAGCTATTTACAGTACACGCAAACTGGCGCCGACCCATGTCGGTCACTGGTATTTTACACAAACGAAAGATGGTAATACACGATATGCAATCTATACATACTTCTCAAACGAGAAAATTCCGGATCAATTAACATTAAAAGGCATTGAACTTAACCGGGGAGACAGGCTTTATTTACTGGGTTATTCTTCACGAATTAAGTGGAAAAAGGGTGAAAATGGTTATATGATTAATCTCCCCCGGCATTCAAGATCTTTTTCTCCCACTCTTTATGCTGTTTGTTTTAAAATTGTGAATTAACCTGAATAAAATCCAAAAAAAAGAGGGCTACCGTATAAGGTGTCCCTCTTTTTTATTATCGGATTTACAACTTAGTTCACATCCCAGAAGATCTTGGTATTCAGATCATCTTTGCCTGCGACCTGGCTGTAGTTAGCGCCATTCAACTCATGCTCGCTTTGCGGATAGAGCCATCTTGAAGGCGGCATGGTTTGTTCACTTGAGTTATCAGGAAGAAACTCAAGTTCAGGATAATCCAATCGACGGTATTCTGCCCATGTCTGCGGCATTTGACCGAGACCGGTATTGATCCATTTCTGCTCACCAATCAATTTCATCTTATTATCATTAGCATCCCAGGAAACTCCCGGTTGAGCTAAATAAGCAGCGATTTCATCAGCTGTCGGACGTGGCAGCGGTTCACGATAATCGCCGGTGCTGTTGATGTCATAATAGAAATTGATCGACTGTTCTACACCGGTTTCATAAGCCACTTTAGCATCTCCGGATGCATAGCCTTTAAAGAATGCTTCAGCTTTCATAAAACTAACTTCAGCGGCAGTAATCACAAATCCCGGGAAATAGTCGTTCTGGGTAAATGAAGCAGTATCATACCTTGAAATCAATCCGTCGTTCAGATTCTGGGCCTGAACCGTCCCGTCATTCATAGGGTTCATTCCAATGTATTCACCGTTTACATTCGGATCAAAAGTAATCACCAGTCTGGGGTCACTGTTATCTACCATGTGTTTTACCAGGGCATAGGGAGCAATATCATACTCTCCCCAGGTTTCCATGGCCTGCTTGATCCCACCGTTTTGACTTTTTGTAGTTGCATAGAGATCAGGACCACCGGCATCCAGCAAAATGGCTTCATCATTGCTTTCAACCACCGGATACTGGCCGGGATTGTTCAGGATCTCAGCAATATCCGCTGCAACATCCATAGTACCCGACACTCTCATAAGCATACGCAGTCTGAGTGAGTTGGCATATTTCTGCCAGAGGCTTATATCCCCGTCATTCAGGTAATCTTTCGACTGGAATAATCCGGCATAAAATGCGGGAACATCAATGGAAGCCAGTTCATCACCAATGCTTTTCAGATCTGCCATCATAGTGGTATAGATCGTTTTAGCATCGTCATATTTCGGCAGTGCGGCATTCAAATCGCCTAATTCCCTTACCCGACCGGCATCTGACCAGGGAATATCGCCAAACAGGTCGACGATCTGTTCAGTCTGGTCATAGAAGAAAATTTTGGCAGCCAGATAGAATATGCGATAATCACTCTGATCACTTTCAGAAAGGTTATTATACAAATCCTCCATCACCCTGAATTGGGTCATCGGACCGTTATAATATTGATCCCATCTCCAATCCATGGCCTGGGCCGGAGGAATGTACTGAGCTTTTGAATTGTACCATCCCATAACCTGGGTATAATGACCCTGGGTGGGTTGTTCTACCACAAAGAATCTCCAGTACCAGGGAAGCACCACTTCGTTGGCACTTTTCAGCAATCCGGTCATAAAGTTCTCAACGGTAGCTGTGGAAGAATTAGCCGGGTTCGGGTATAACGTTTCCAGTTCACTTTTTTTACAGCCGGTAAAGACCATGGCTGCACCAGCGAACAATACTAAAAATATATAAATTCTCTTTTTCATATTGCTTGCATTTTATCCCGTTAGAAACTTGCACGAATTGAAAATCCCAAACTTCTGCTTGCTGAGGTGGAACCTCCAACAATAGCAGCGTTCACCCAGTTGGTTCCGATGTTGGTTTCAGCATCGAAATCTTTAAAGGTACGATACAGGTAGAAGAGGTTACTGCCCACCAGGGCAAGCCGGATGTTATTACACTTAAACTTCTGTGCCAGGCTTTTCGGGAGATTATAACCGACAGAGAGTTCGCGGAATTTCACGTAATGGTTTTTACGTACTGCGTCGTCGTACCGGCTGTAAGGAATACCCCAGGCCGGGTTGGCACCCCAGGTAAAGGTATTCAGATAATAATCTGCTGCACTGACAATAATGTCATTGGCAGATCCGTCAGATTTTACACCGGGAAGGATAAGGCCGTCATGGAATACTTTCTCACCACCCGGACCGGCATCACCGTCAAACTGAACTTTTTTACCATCGGCATCGATGTAATAAGAAAGTCCGCCATGTTCGGCATCCCGGTATTGTAAGGTCTCTTCAAACATTCCTGCACCCTTCATATATTGTGAGGAGAGTGAAACAATATCCCCACCCCAGCTATAGTCTATGGTGAAGTCCACGAAGAAATGTTTGTATTCGGCATAACTACCAAAACCACCAACCAGTTTCGGCATGGCGTTACCCACCTTTTTCATCTCTGAAAAATCAATTTGGTAGAGTCCGTCATTATCATCAACAATATAATCACCATTATCATTTTTCATAGGCAGGTAAGCGATTATTTCTCCCATTGGTTTACCGGGTTCAGAAACAATCTTGGCAGCACCTGCGTCGATGTTTGAATGAACCAGTTGATCCACACCTTCCATCAGGCTGACCACCTGGTTGCGGTTGATGGCAAAGTTGCCTCTCAGATCCCAACGGAAATCTTTACCTTCGAACGGTGTTCCATACAAAGAACCTTCAAAACCCAGGTTTTTCAATTCACCGATATTGGTCAGCATTCTGCTGGCACCAACTGTTTTCGGTACTGATAACCAAAGAATCTGATCAACGATCCGGTTGTTGTAATAATTAGCTTCAAAACCCAGTCTGTTTCCGAAGAATTTCATCTCCAGACCCGTTTCGAATTCTTTTTTCTTTTCAGGACGGATACCATCGTTTCCGTAACTGCTTGAAACTGAATTGTATACAATTCCATTAACGGCACCTTGTGAAAAAGCATTATTCGCAGCATATAGCGGAGGTGCGTTACCTACAATACCCCAGGCAACACGCAGTTTACCATAATTAATAGCTTCAGGCAGATTCAGTGCATCCGAGAAAAGGAAACTGGCATTTACGGATGGATAAAAGAAGGTATTACTGGCCGGAGGCAATGTAGAAGATGACTCCCGGCGACCGGTGAACTCGAAAAAGAGATAATCTTTATAACTCAAGCTGGCGGTACCCAGAAACGCATACTTCAAAAATTCCGTATAGGAAGCATTTCCGTTTTTAGTTTTTACCGAAGCATTCAGATGAAACCAGTTTTCAGTACTGAGTCCACCATTGGTACCGGCACTATTGTATTTATAAGTTTCGCGCCGTGCCTGGTATCCTGCATTGACGATCAAGCCAATATCATCAGTCAGCTTTTTATTGTATGAGAAAAGCACATCGCCATAAGTGATGGCATATTTACTTTGGCTCATACTGAATCCGCCCGAGTTACCAATAGCTAACGGCACCGTATTCGGACTGCGTTGTTCGATAGTCATATCGGTAAAGTCATTGGCAATACGACCCCGCATGGTCAATCCCGGCAGGATGGTCCAACGCATGGTCATATTAGAGATCAACCGGTCGCTATGCTCTTCATTTTTCTGGGCCAATGTTCTCCAGAAGAAATCCAGCAGGTCGGTTGCCCGCATGTTGTACTGCAGGTTTTCATCCGGCGTAGCACTAGGTTGATTAGCAGTACGAAAACGATAACCTTTACTGGTCTGGTAATTATCCAGATACCATTGAGCATCATCGAACCGGCTGAGGAAACCACCATAGTTATTGGTGATCCGGCTGATTTTGTAAGGCCGGTTAAGAGTATACTGGTTGATGTAGTTTACTCCCAGGTCAACCTCCAGATTTTTTGCAAGCTTCAGAGTGGTATTCACATTGAAATTGTTCTTGTTGTGATCTCCACCACGCTGTACTCCTTTATAATCATTTCTGGTGAATGAGAAACGGAAACTTCCGAAATCACCCGCTTTGTTTACGGCTACGTTGGCAATAGAATTCATCCCGGTCCGGAACAGGTTATTCCAGTTATCGGGTTGAGCCACATAAGGGTGCATTTTATTATCCCATCCGATTACCTGACGACCGTCAAAAGCCGGTCCGAATTGTGCATAAGAGCGGTAGATCGGGCGGGGAGTTTCAGGAGTTCCGTCACCATCCAGGTCTTCATATACCCATCCGTCCTCGTCTGCACCGAAGTAGGTCTGGTTGGTAGCCAGGTCATAACCCGGGCCGTACAGGTTCTGGAAAGGAGGTGAGAAAGCCGGACGCTCCCACTGGTAAGTGTAATTGACATCTACTCCGAGTCCCTGGCGTCGGGTTCCTTTTTTAGTAGTGATCACTACCACCCCGTTAGCAGCTTCAGATCCATACAAAGCGGAAGCAGAAGCACCTTTCAGAATGGAAAGGTCCTGAATATCTTCAGGGTTGATGTCAATCAGGCCATTACCGCGGATACGCTGGTCGCCCCAGTATCCGGAGTTATTGGCCTCTCCGTTACGGATTGGAATTCCATCCACGATGATCAGCGGTTGACTGCTGAAGTTGATCGAGTTCATCCCCCGGATATTGATAGCCACCGCACTGGTGGCACCACCCGGAGCAGTGGAGATCCGTACCCCTGAGGCTTTACCGTAAAGGGCAGAGCCGAAGTTGGTTGATCCCACCTTGACCAGTTCTTTTGAGTCAATGGTACTGATGGCGTACCCCAGCGCTTTTTGTTCGCGCTTGATACCCAGAGCAGTCACCACGACTTCACCCAGTTCCGTTGCTGACGGAACAAGGGCAACATTAATGGTTGTGGTGTTCCCAACCGTGATCTCCTGCTGGGCATAACCTACAGAGGAGAAAACTAACACACTGTTCCTGCTTGCCGAAATGGAATACATACCATTGGCATCGGTAGCAGTTCCCGTGGTCGTACCTTGAATGTAAACATTCACTGCCGGCAGAGGATTTCCGGTGGCCTTATCGGTCACCTTTCCGCGAATCCTCATCTGAGCAAAGGCACTTGAGAACATCAAGAGTCCTGCAACCAAAAGGAGGCAGGCTCTTTTCAAGCTAATTCTGTCACTCATAAGAATTAATATTTAGGTTAAACAATTTGGATTACCACAATGTGGCGCAACATCATCCGATAATCATCCGTAAAAATAAGACTTTTTTCATTTCTACAT
>JAGHDB010000293.1 GCA_021160155.1 Bacteroidales bacterium
GAATAAAATTCGATTTTCAAATGATGATATTCCTGTATTGCTGATATGCAAATCTTTTCGGCAGAGCTTAATCCGGATCTCTCCATCGGGTTGGTTATGCCGGATGGCATTGCTGAGCAGGTTGGTAAGCAACATTCCGGCATTCAGAAACAGGCCTGCTGAAAAATGATCGGTAAATCCGTAAACCAAATACTGTCTTCAGGTTCATAGGCAATATCAAATGTTTGTTGTTGGGCAAAGATTGAACTTGTTAATCCGGAAAGAACGAAAAATAGTGAGACCCATAATGATTTCATCAGGATGCTTTTTCAGAGTTAATAACACTACCAAGATCGCTATCAATTCTGAAAAAAAACTGAAAAAGTCATTTATAGTTCAGGGAAAATTACAGGATCACATCTGCCAGTAATTTCCGGGTATATAAGTAGGCCCCATCAAACATCTCCCGAATATGCTTGGTTCTTAAAATATCATGTTTCTCCACACCTGGCGGCTGAATTAAAAGATCCACCTTTTCACCCCAATTCCGGGTGGATTTGGCCACACCCAGGTGAAATACCCGGGTAGCTATTTTCAGGATATTTTCGAACCGGCCCTCCTCATAAACCGGACTGATATTCACGGCGATGATTTTTTTACAATCTTTGTATATAGGTTGTACGGGCAGATTGTCATAAACTCCTCCATCCACATATTGATCTCCGTTTATCACAACCGGGGAAAACAACACCGGAATGCTTGCAGAAGCTAAGACCAGATCAGCCAAAGGTCCCCGGTCATGATATTCAACACGGGCTTTATTCAGATTGGTCACGGCCACCATAAGAGGGATGGGCAGATCCTTAAGATCTGTAAAGGGAATATGGCTTTGCAAATATTTTTTCAGTCCGGTCAGTTTCAGTAATCCGTCTTTGGGGAGCTGCATCTTTGAAATTTTCATAATATCCTGGCTGGCCAAAAGATCGTAAATCTGATCAGGCCGGAATCCAGATGCAAGATATGCTCCGGCAATAGCACCCGCACTCACCCCTGAAATGATATCGCAACGGATCCCCTTTTCATTCAGAGCTTTGACCACTCCAAGGTGAGCAAAACCACGGGCTCCGCCGCCACTGAGTACAAGACCGGTTTTGTATTTTTTATGGGGCAGCATAATTTATGTGATGAAGTGGGAGAGTGATAAAGTTGTAATGTTGTAGAGTTGTAGAGTTGTAAAGTTGCAGGGTTATTTTAGGGAGTGAATTTGAAAATCTTCGAACCACCATGAAGTTCCGAAGCGGCCGGAGCCGGAGCGGGAGACCAGGGCGATACGTCCGTGTATTAAATCCGGGCTCAGATGTTTCATCAGAATTGAATCAGAGGGTTCACCGGTCACTCCGTTGATCCGGTAAAGGGTCAGATAATAACCCTGATTCTCCCGGCGGGCTTTCAATTTCAACCGTGTACTCTGAGGAACTTCGTGTCTTTGCAGCTGCCGCTGATAATAGCGATCGGTTTTGAAATTCTTTATGAATAGTTTGCCCTCCCCGTCCAATCCGGCAAAAAGACCATGGCTGACAGATCCGGTTATCGAATCATGCGTAATCAAAAAGCCCGATTCCATAAACTTAGTTGCCGTTTGAGGTACCCGGTTCATTCCGGTTGTCACTTCAATCATAAAATCAACCGGGTTCCGGCCAAACAGACTGTCGTGATACACCGCTACCTGTGGAGACATATCCGGTTGACTGACCCGGCATTCAAGACGACCCTGCCGAACGATCCAATCGGTATCCCCCATAAGTGTCCATTTGTCGGTGGGCAGCGGATTTTCCGCATGTAACCAATCCGACCGGTAAATCAATATAGAACCCGAAGCCGCATCACGTGAATGCCCGGAATTACCGGAACAACCTGCTAACAAAATACCCAAAAGAAAAATCCAAGCAAATTTCATAACATAATACCTTTTCAACTGTCTCCGGATTTAATAAAATATCATTAGTGACAATTAATAGCAGGTCTGAAAATTACTGTTGTTTCTGTCCCTACATCCTGCACAAAAGGTGGATCAGGTTGCCATCTCCCCTGATAATAAGCCTGTATTTCATAAGTTGTGTTAGACTCGATTCCGGCAATAGCTTTTGATCCACCGGATATCCAAACAGTGGTCCAACATGAATTCCCTTGCTTTCTGAATCGGCCTTTAATCCATTGTTTTGGCACAAAATCCTGGTTGGTATCCGTACAATGAATGATAATTTCCATATTAACCGTCGAAACCTGATTGGCTGTTAACTGAACGGTATAATCTCCATTCGCACAAAAATCCCATACAAATGAAGAGGGCATCTGCCATATATCGGTTACGCCACAGGTATTATGAGAGTGTGCGAAGTATATCTCAATAGGTGAAGTGGGTATATTCACCATTTTGATTTTTTTCCCCGGAGCAATTCTTTTCGTTGTAGAGAAAAGATAACCGAATCCGGATGTCAACCTTGCTTTCAAACGATACCTGGTATAACCTGAGATCGAATTGTCGCCGGCAAAAATCAAATACTTACGGCTACAGCTTTGTCTTTTCCAATCTAAATTCCAGTAAGACAAATGAGACAAATTACAAGATGCTGAAAGATCTTGTGGAATACCGGAAACTTCAATTTCACCTTCATAAGCCCATTGCCCATCCACATTGTCATAACTCCAGAGTGGAATTTTGTCACCGGCAGCAACTTCAACACCGGTTTCAGGATTGATCAGACCCGAAGGTATTTTCATATCGATTTTAATCTGGTCATTCTTAATATTACTTGCTTTTTTACCGGAAGCATCCTTAATATCCAAGGCGATAAAACCCGCAGAAATAAACGCAACATTTTCTTCAACACCGGTTTCATTCTTCACAACTACATTCATGCCACCCGGAAAAACTTCAAGAGCTCCCTCTTTGGTCGGATCAAAATATACCAGGTCAACATTGAGGTTTCCTTCCAGAGGCTCCCCGTCTTGATCAAGAAGAACAGTTCCCTGATCAATGCTGATTTTCGCCCGGTCACTATCTGTTGAAATATTAATATCTTCCTGCACCACTCCATCGGTAACAGAACCAATGTTAGGATCCTGCGTAACACTCACTCCATCCGGCGGATTAATTAAACTGACAAGCCTTAAATCGTATTCATGAATCCCTTCTGAGTCTATTCTGACAGGCAAACTGGTTGACACATAACCATCAATATCCACAACAGCAATAAAACTCACCGGATTATCCACGGTGGGATGAGCCTTATAAGGATCCAAAGCCAATCCCAGATAACCTGAACTTGAATAATATTCTGCAAACCGGCTTCCCGAAGGATCCAGCACCCAATCGGCGTCTTTACCATAAATAGTCACTTTGATCCGGGTATCGTCGTCTTCTCCAATTAGTGTTTCTGTTGCAGCATCCAGAAAATTAATACCAATATTCGTTTTAATGATATTTATATCCAATGTCAGATCCAAATCATCTGTATTC
>JAGHDB010000165.1 GCA_021160155.1 Bacteroidales bacterium
CATTATCCTGAAGCGGCAGACCACCTGCGTAATACCTCAGCGACATCCTCAGGTGAATCAATACCTGTACCCGAATAGTCGGTTAGCAGGCAACGAATGGGATATCCGTTTTCAAGCCAGCGCAACTGCTCAAGCGATTCAGCTTCTTCAAGTGGGGTGGGTGCTAGTGAGGTGATTGCCCGGAGTGTATCGAGAGGATATCCGTATATTCCGATGTGGATCAGAAAACCGTCTGTGGTGATGCGATTGGGGTTGCTGAAATAAGGGAGGGGTGAACGTGAAAAACAGAGGGCATGTGCATCAGTTCCGGTGACCACTTTAACCCGGTTGGGATTGTGAAAAACCTCAGGATCAAATTCCCGCTTAACCAGTGTGACAATGTCCGGATCATGTTGTAGCAGTACCTCTTTCAACCTGATCAGATCTTGCGGGTTAATCAGAGGTTCATCCCCCTGGATGTTAATCACTCCGGTGATAGCCTTTTCTTCTGAAGCAGCAATAAGTGACCCGGCCTCGAAACAACGTGAAGTACCCGAAGTATGTGTCTTAGAAGTCATTACCACATGGTACCCATATTGTTCAACGGTTTTCTGTATTCTCTCATCATCGGTTGCCACCCAGATCCGGTCAAGCACACGGGCCGCACGATCACAAACATGAACTACCATAGGCCGACCATGAAGCTGAATCAAAGGTTTGCCCGGGAACCGGCTTGAATCCCACCGGGCAGGAATAATACCGATAATCCCTTCTCCTTTGTTGTTAACCTTTTTCATGCATGGTTATTAGCGGGAGTTCAAGTTAGAAAAAAATCGAAGAAAGTTGTATTTTTACTGAATTCGGTAATATCAGGGTTTAGCAAAATGGATGTTCAAAAAATAAAACAACGCTTTGAGATCATAGGCAATTCACCGGCTCTGATCCGGGCTATTGAGGTGGCCATTCAGGTTGCTCCTACCGATCTTTCGGTATTGATTACCGGTGAAAGCGGAGCGGGCAAAGAACGTTTTCCGCAGATTATTCACCAGTTCAGTTCGAGAAAACACGGCCCGTATATCGCGGTAAACTGCGGAGCTATTCCTGAAGGAACCATTGATTCGGAATTGTTCGGGCATGAAAAAGGAGCCTTTACAGGAGCGCATGAATCGCGAAAAGGTTACTTTGAAGTAGCTGACGGAGGAACCATTTTCCTGGATGAAATCGGCGAACTGCCGCTTTCTACCCAGGTCAGACTGCTGCGGGTGCTTGAAACAGGTGAATTCATCCGGGTTGGATCATCCAAAGTCATAAAAACGGATATCCGCCTGGTAGGAGCTACAAATATGGAGATACAACAAGCTGTGGAACAGGGAAGATTTCGTGAAGATCTTTACTATCGCCTGAATACCGTTCCTATTATGGTGGTTCCGCTACGTGAGCGAAAAGAGGATGTGCATTTACTGTTCAGGAAGTTTGCACTGGATTTTGCAGAAAAATACCGTATGCCTGTTATCCGGCTTGATGAAGGGGCACAAGCCTTGCTCCGTGATTATCCCTGGCCGGGTAATATCCGGCAATTGAAAAACGTTACCGAACAAATATCTATTATCGAACAAGACCGTCTGGTTACGGCAGAGCGCCTTAAAACGTATTTGCCTGAGATCACTTCCCGGCAGAATCTGCCTGTTCTTTTTAAAAAAGGCGGGATCAGCGAACATACTTTTAACTCTGAGCGTGAGATCCTTTATCAGATATTGTTTGATATGAAACGGGATATGCATGACCTGAAAAAACTGGTTTTTGACCTGATGGATCAAACCGGAGAGAAACATCCGGTAAAGCATGATTCAACAGAGGCTGTTCAACGTCTCTTTGAAGAACCGGTTACACAGATCGAAACACCCGTGCCTGAAAAGGCTCCGATGCCACATCAGAAAATGGATGAATCCCAGATTGAGGATACCGAAGAGATCATCGAAGAATCACTTTCTTTAACTGACAAAGAGGTTGAATTGATTACCAGGGCTTTGAAAAAACATGGCGGCAAACGCAAACTGGCAGCCCGGGAACTGGGTATCAGCGAACGTACCTTATACCGTAAGATTAAAGAGCATCAAATTCAGGAATGATGAAATGTAAAACCGGTATTTTCATTCTGCTGTTTCTTTTTATTCTTGACAGCGGTTGTACGGTTAAATATTCCTTTACGGGAGCCAGTATCTCTCCGGATACGAAAACCTTCTCAGTGAAGTATTTTCCTAACCATGCACCATTGGTTAACCCCATGCTGAGCCAGGAGTTTACCGAAGCACTGAAGGATAAATTTATCTCCCAAACAAGTCTTAATCTGGTCAGTGAGGGGGGAGACCTGCAGTTTGAGGGCGATATTGAGCGCTATGAAACCAAACCCATGGCTATTCGGGGTGACGATCAAACTGCCCTTACCCGCTTTACCATCGGAGTTAAAGTTAAATTTACCAACCTGAAAGACCCCTCTAAAAACTTTGAAAGCAACTTTTCGCAATATGAAGATTATGACAGCGAAAAAAGTCTGGATGAGGTTGAAGCAGAACTGGTTGATTTAATCATGCAGAAAATCATCGAAGATATTTTTAATAAAGCGGTTGTTAATTGGTAATCCCGATGAACAAAGATCAATTTATCCAGAATCTGAATCATCCCGAATTGCTTGACAACTCTTCACTGACAGAACTGGGAGAAGTAATTCGTGAATTTCCCTATTGTCAACCAGCCCAATTACTTTTTTTGAAAAACCTGCAGAATGAAGAAAATATCCGGTTTAATAAACAACTTAAACTAGCTGCCGTTTATTCAAACGACCGGAAATTACTCTATGATCTGCTGCATCTTAAACCCGGTATGGTTCAACAAAAACCGGTGCCGGATGAATCATCAGCGCAATCTGAACCTGTTCAGGCGGAACAAACCCGGCCGACGTTTGTTAAGTCGAGTCAATCTGATCCTGAAATAATTGAATTGGATCCTGTGGCACAGGGGCGAGCGAAACCAAAACCTGATCCGCAGG
>JAGHDB010000350.1 GCA_021160155.1 Bacteroidales bacterium
TGATCGGGGATGTCGGGAAAGCCGGGGTAGCCATCGATTCTGTGCTGGATATGAAAATTCTGTTTGAAGGAATCCCTCTGGATAAAATGTCGGTTTCAATGACTATGAACGGGGCTGTTTTGCCGGTGATGGCTTTTTACATCGTGGCAGCTTTGGAGCAGGGCGTTTCCCTGGAGCAACTATCGGGCACCATCCAGAATGATATTCTTAAGGAGTTCATGGTCAGAAACACCTATATCTATCCGCCCGGATTCAGCATGCGGATTATTGCGGATATTTTCAAATATACGGCTGCCCATATGCCTAAATTCAACAGCATCAGCATTTCAGGGTACCACATGCAGGAAGCCGGTGCCACAGCTGATCTTGAACTGGCCTATACCCTGGCTGACGGATTGGAGTATTTGCGTACCGGGATAGCTGCCGGATTGGATATAGACACCTTTGCTCCCAGACTCTCTTTTTTCTGGGGTATCGGGATGAATCATTTTATGGAGATTGCCAAAATGCGTGCGGCCCGTATGTTGTGGGCTAAATTGGTGAAGCAGTTTAATCCGAAGAATCCCAAATCGATGGCTTTACGAACCCACTGCCAGACTTCGGGATGGAGCCTGACTGAGCAGGATCCTTTCAATAATATAACCCGGACTTGTGTTGAAGCAATGGCTGCTGCAATGGGACATACCCAGAGTTTACATACGAATGCCCTGGATGAAGCAATTGCCCTGCCAACAGATTTCAGTGCCCGGATTGCCCGTAATACTCAGATTTTTCTGCAGCAGGAGACCGGGATATGCCAAACGGTTGACCCCTGGGCCGGCTCCTATTATGTAGAACGCCTGACCCATGAAATAGCACACCGGGGATGGAAACTGATCCGGGAAATCGAAGAGCTGGGAGGGATGGCAAAAGCTATTGAAACCGGATTGCCCAAGATGAGAATCGAAGAGGCTTCAGCCCGCCGGCAGGCTCGTATTGACAGCGGAATCGAAACCATTCTCGGGGTCAATAAATATCCCCTTGAAAAAGAAGATCCCATTGAAACTCTTGATGTGGATAATACAAAAGTCAGAAAAGCCCAGATCGAGCGGCTCCATCGTCTGCGTAAGGAGCGGGATGAGGCGGCCTGTCGGTCGTCACTTGATGCACTGACCCGTTGTGTTGCTTCGGGAGAGGGCAATTTGCTTGAGTTGGTTGTGGAAGCAGCAAAAAATCGTGCTTCTTTGGGTGAAATTTCGTATGCTTGTGAAAAAGTTACGGGTAGATATAAAGCAGTGATACGATCTATCTCAGGAGTTTATGCTTCAGAATATACCGGGGGTGAGGATTTTAACAAAGCCCGCCTGTTGGCCGACCGCTTTGCAAAAATGGAAGGCCGACGGCCGCGTATCCTGATTGCCAAGATGGGGCAGGACGGACATGACCGTGGAGCAAAAGTGGTTTCAACCGGATATGCCGATATCGGATTTGATGTGGATATCGGCCCTCTTTTCCAGACTCCTGCCGAAGCTGCAAGAGATGCGGTTGAAAATGATGTGCATATACTTGGAGTTTCCAGTCTGGCTGCCGGACATAAAACACTGGTGCCGCAGGTAATTGAAGAATTACACCAACTGGGCCGGGACGATATCATGGTCATCGTGGGCGGAGTAATTCCTCCCCAGGATTACCAGTTTCTGTATGATCATGGAGTAGTGGGGATCTTTGGTCCCGGCACCCCAATTCCCAAAGCAGCCATACAGATTCTTAAAATCCTCATTGAACGTAACCAAACCCATGCAAAACATTGATCTTTGGGGGTTGATTATCCTGCCCCTGCTAATCTTTCTCTCCCGGATCGCTGATGTATCCATCGGAACGATCAGAATCATTTTTCTCTCTAAAGGAGAACGGGCCCTGGCCCCGATCCTGGGATTTTTTGAAGTATTGATCTGGATTACCGTAATGGCCAAAATCATGCAACACCTTGACCGGTGGTATTACTCCTTTTTTTATGCCGGAGGTTTTGCCATGGGTAACTATGTAGGTATGCGGCTTGAAGAAAAACTGGCTGTCGGATATGTGGCTTTCAGATTGATTACGCGTAAACCCGCCAACATTCTGATCGACCTGCTGAAAAAAGAGGGTTACGGCGTTACTTTTTTTGATGCAGAAGGAAGCAAAGGGGGAGTACATATCGTGTATTTAATCGTGAAACGGGTTAAGCTTCCTGGTTTGATTGCCACCATCAACGAATATAACCCGAAGGCTTTCTATACCATTGAAGATGTCAAGGTGGTACGTGAAGGGATCCATCGTATTTCAGATTACAGGAAGCATTCACTCTTTCGCCGGGGACGAAAGGGAAAGTAATACCTCCCGGATTTTTTCTCCATGTTCAAAATAGACCTCTTTATCCCGGCCTCCGGTAGTATCGTAAAAAATCCAGGTGCCATGCAGTTTGCCTTTTGAATAGGAGCCTTCGTAAAATTTAAACCCGTTCTTTCTCCACACGACGGATTTTCCGTTTCTGAGGCCGTTTTCATAATGACCTTCACTCTGCTTTAATCCACTTTCAAACCAGGCAGTCCAGAGTCCGGTCTTTTTACCGTCGGCATATTCACCCTCCATCTCTTTTTGGCCATTCTGATAGTAACGGATCTCTTTAACCTTTATCCTTTTAGCGCCCTCTTTCTTATAATATTGAACTTTAAGGGGTTTTCCGTCCGGCCAGGTACTAATCACCTCTTTTTCAAGATGTTGCCTGCATGAAGTGAGGGCCAGTAGTGTGCCCAGTGTAAATGATAATACAATTCCGCTTTTCATAATGTTGTTTCAAAGAGCCCCTAAAGTTAGCCATCCTGAAATCTTAAAAAAAGTTAAAGCCAGTCAAACTCAGGACACTCTTTTTTAACTTGTCCGTGTATTATAAATAAAACCTCCTATGAAAAAGACAAAAATTTTATTAGTTAGTACACTGATCTGGTTAGCTGTTGCCGGAGTTAAGGCACAACCAATTCCTCATGCTCAATGGACGCTGATCAACCGGGATCAGATGGATGAAATCATTGGCGAAGCATCCGGTGAAACCGCATATAATCATTGCATTGAAATGGCCGGATACAACCGTGACCGGTTATCGAATGAATACGCCACCACTTTAAAAGAGGGGGCCTATGTGGTGTCCATGTTAAAACAGTATGGTATTGAATCTGCCAAAATTGAACGGTTTCCCAACAGTCGCAAACAATGGGACGGGATACGTGCGGAGCTTTGGGAGATATCCCCGGGTAAAAAAAAGCTGGCTGATTACGATGATCTGCGTGCCATGCTGGCGTCAGGAAGTCAGTCTGCTGATGTAGAGGCCGATCTGGTATGGGTGGGAGACGGATCATCCAAAGAGATGAAGGATCTGGATCTGAAGGGGAAAATCGTGTTTACCACTTCCACGCCCTCCCGGGTACTGCGTGCAGCCATGGCAAAAGGTGCCGTAGGGGCAGTTTCGATGTATAATCCCAGGCCGATGATTGATCCCATTCAAATTCCGTGGCAGGGAATTTCAGGTCGTGGAGCACAGGGAGCCGGTGGTTTTGCCTTTTTCATGCCTCCCCGTGAAGGGCAATACATCCGGGATCGACTGGTTCGTGGAGAAACTATTCGGGTACATGCTGTGGTGGAAACCACTACCGAAAACCTGGATTTACAGGTTCCTACCTGCGTACTTCCGGGTACCGACCCCAATGCAGGAGAGATTATTTTTTCAGCTCATATTTTTGAAGGATACACCAAACAGGGAGCCAATGACAATATCTCAGGCAGCGCCTCCCTTTTAGAGATGGCCCGGATGCTGAAAACCATGTTTGACGAAGGAAGATTACCCAGGCCGGCCCGCAGTATCCGGTTTATCTGGGTGCCGGAATTTTCGGGTACCATTCCCTGGGTACAGGCACATAAAGACTTGATGGAAAAAACATTATGTAATATCAACCTCGATATGGTCGGCCTCTGGCTGAGTAAAAGCGATTCCTATTTTAATCTTGAGCGGACCACCTTCAGTAATCCTCATTACGTGAATGATGTACTGGAAAATTATTTTCGGTATGTCGGTGAAACCAACCGTCAAAGTTTGGTATTATCGGGACGTGGAGGTTTTACTAATCGTATTGTGGCTCCGTCCGGTTCAGATGAGCCATTTACCTATGCCATTGAACGTCATTACGGATCTTCGGACCATGAAGTTTTTAACGATTGGGGCGTGGGTGTACCGGGTGTTATGCTGATCACCTGGCCCGACCATTATTACCATACTTCTGAAGACCGCCCGAATAAACTGGATCCCACCCAGTTTAAACGGTGTTGTGTGATAGGTGCTGCATCAGCCTATACCATTGCATCAGCGGATGATGCGATGGCAAAAAAGATTACCGGAGAGGTGTTTGCCAATGCCAACCATCGCCTTGAAATTCAACTGGCCAGCGCTCAGGATATGCTCAGTCATGCTACGGCAGAAACGCTGGCTCCACTTTATAAGAAAACAAAGAATCTGATTGAAGCCACCCTGCTGAATGAAGTTGAAACACTCGAAACGGTTTTGGAGCTGGATCCCGGCAACAAACAATTACGGGATTATGTGAAAGGTTACGTGATATTGATTCGTCACATTGCCGGAGAACATCAGGATGCATTGGCTTTAGAGATGAATGACCTGGCAGCAGAGCTGGGTGTGAAGCCGGTCAAAATCAAGCTCACACCGCAGGAAAAAAGAGCTATGACCATAATTCCGGTGGAAACTCCGTTGGTTAAAAATGAGGGATACGGTGGATACCGGAAACACATGCCGAAGTTGAGCCGTGAAGAGATGCGGAGTATTTATAGGGGTATCAGCAATACCGGTGAATTACAGCGACTTTGTAACGGAAAGCATAACGCTCTGCAAATCAAATGGTTGCTGGATACACAATATACAAAAGAGAGTGATATCGAAGCCATTATCAACTACCTGAAAGTACTGGAAAAGGCAGGTTTGGTTACGTTGAAAAAGTAAGCGGGTATTATTATATATCCACTTTCTGGTCCATCCGGTATCCTTTTATGGTTTGATGTACGGTGCAGGCTGCAAAGCGCGGATCATGCTCCAGGATAAGAATATAATGGTTTTCAACGATCTCATGAAGCATGCGGCTTTTTTCCTCCATGGTTTTCAGCACCTCCAGGTCATATGCCATATTATATTTTATCGGGATATGCAGATGGGTCGGGATCAGATCGGCCCCGAAAACATAAGTTAGCTGTCCGTCGAAAACCAGGGGGATGATCTGGCCAGGTGTATGTCCGTGAACCAACCGCAATTCAATTTCGGGGGTCAGGTATTGATCTTTTTCAATCATGTGCAGCACTCCGGCCTGCTCCATCGGGATCAGGTTTTCTTCAAAGAAAGCATCTTTTTCACGAATATTGGGATGCAGGGCATTCTCCCACTGTTGCCGGGATACCCAATATCTGGCATTCGGAAAAGTGGGATGGAATTTCCCGTCTTCTCCCCGGTAAATTCCACCTCCGCAATGGTCGTAATGGAGGTGGGTTAAGATCATATCAGTGATATCCTCCGGTTGAATACCTCGTTTGACCAATCCTTCTACCAGGCCTTCTCCGCCGTGAATACCAAGTCGTTTCAGTTATTTGACATTTTGTTTTCGTCCTATTCCGTTATCTACCAGGATAATCCGGTCGCCGGTTTTAATTACCAGCGACCGGAGGGCAAATGAGACCATGTTATTTTCATCCGATTCAAAATAATCTGACCAGATCACTTTCGGGACCACACCCATCATGGCTCCGCCATCGGATTTAAAGTACTCAATTACATAGGTGAAGAGTTCCATTCAGCGGATACTTTTTTATTGGTTTTCTAAATGAAACTCCCTGATCCAGAAAGCATGCGACAGGTTTCTTGAATGGATACTTTTGGCTCCTCCCCATCCGTGCCGGCCATTGGGATAGATCATAAATTGAAAGTCTTTCCCGAGATCTTCCAGTTTACTGACCAGTTGCAGTGAATTCTGCATATGCACATTGTCGTCCATTTCACCGTGCAGGATCAGCAGTTTCCCTTTCAGATTTTTTGCATAGGTCATCACCGATCCGGCTTTATATCCTTCGGGATTTTGTGCCGGGGTATCCATATACCGTTCGGTATAGATATCGTCATACATCCGCCAGGATGTGACACTTGAACTGGCGATGCCGTGCGTCCAGTATCCGGCTCCGGATGTCAGGGCCATGCAGGTGGTATAACCTCCGTAAGAACCTCCGGTAATACCCATCCGGGTTGCATCCACATAAGGTTGTTTGCGTAACCATTTGACGCCCTCTTCATAATCCAGCATCTCCCATTTCCCGAGATTTCGCCACATATAATCCAGCCCTTTTTTGCCAAAATGCCCTGAAGCCCGGTGATCAATCTGAAAGGTGATGATCCCGTGTCGGGCATACCATCCCGGAGAAGAGCTGAAACTGCTGCGGATTCCGCCGGCATCCGGACCGCCATAAATGGTAAATATTACAGGATATTTTTTAGCCGGATCAAAATTCAGGGGATAAGTAATCACAGCCGGGAGATTAAACCCGTCAGGAGTCATAATTCTGAAATATTTACGCCGGATATTTTTCGCGGGGTCGAATTTAAATTGGGTTTCATTGATTACCCGGATCAATTTACCATTGCTGTTACGCAATTCGGTACGGGGAGGTTGGGTAAATCCGCTCCATTGATCAATCAGGCAAGAGCCGCCGGGTGAGAGATTGATCCGGTGAGATCCGGCTCCTTTGGTTAGTTGAACCATGTCACTTCCATCAATATTTACCCGGTATGAATGATTTTCAGTGGATTCAGGGCCCCGTCCCGTAAAATAGACGATTCCTTTCTCTTCATCTACCCGGATCACTCTGTTGACTCTCCAGTCGACATCCGTTAATTGTGCCTGTAATTGCCCGTCCCAGTTATAATAATAGAGGTTTTCAAAATCGGTTCGGTAACTTCTCAGGATAAAACCGGATCCGTTTTTAAGCACATAAAGATCCTCAAAGAAATCCACCCAGGTTTTTCTTTGTTCGTCATAAATTTTTCTGACCTGACCCGATCCGGGGTTGACCATAAAAAACTGCATGTGGTTCTGATCACGGTTCAGTACCTGTATTAATAACTCTTTCGAATCGGGGCGCCAGGAGGGCCATGCAATATATTGATCAACATGTTCATCAAAATGAGCCCAGGCAACGGTTCCTTTATTCACATCGGCAATGCCCAGTTTTACCACAGGATTGGCATCCCCCGGATAGGGATAACGGGTAAATTCAGGTGCTCCGTGCAGGCTGTCGGCGCGCATCAGTACAAAGAGGGGTACGGGTGAATCGTCAAACCGGAGAAAAGCCACTTTTTTACTGTCGGGTGACCACCAGAATGCGGCATAACGCGAACCACGACCGAGGATCTCTTCATAATAGACCCATGAAGCGTATCCGTTATACACCAGGTCGCTCCCGTCGGTAGTCAGCCGGTGTTCAAGATTGGTTTCAAGATCAATGACATAGAGATCATGATTGCGGGTGAAAGCCACATGTTTTTGATCGGGTGACAGGCGGGGATTGCGTTCTATACCCGGATTGGCGGTAATTGCCCGGGCGGGAGCCCCGGATCCGTCTGAATAAAAGAGATTTCCGTCACGGCTGGTTACCATCACCCTGTGCCGGGTAACCGCAGGAGGGGTTTTGGCTTTTTTTGCTTTGCCGGTCAGTGCATCTACCCGCATCAGTACATTATTACCTTTCTTATCTTTTATGGTTTGGAGGTAGTGTGTATCATCCTCCCAGCGGATCTGACCACTCCGCCTCATCATGCCGCGCTGGGCCGGAAGAGTAGTGGAAAATCCGGTGCTTGCAAAGAGCAGGATCAATGCATAGATTAATGTTTTGTTTTTCATAATATGAGTTTTTAAAGGGGAGGTCAATTTAAATTAATTTCAATAACTTAAATATGCTGGTTAATGATTGATTCAATCAGTTCCTGTTTTCCGGATAATCTTTCAGGTTCACCCATTTTGATCCCCCACTCACGCAATGTTTCAAGATCAGCCTGACCGTTTTCAAAACTTAAGGCATTTGCTTCATGAAAAGAGAGGTAGCGATTATCCCTGAAATCAAGGATTCTGACTTCCTGAATCAGTTTATCCGCGATCAGCAGTGCCCGTGCAAATGTGTCCATCCCGGCTATGTGGGCAATAAACAGATCTTCGGGGTCTGTGGAAGTGCGTCTGACTTTGGCATCGAAATTAAATCCTCCGCGGCCCAATCCTCCGTTTTCAAGTACCACCAGCATGGCTTCTATTGCTTCGTAAAGATTGGTCGGGAAATTATCCGTATCCCATCCGTTCAGAGGCTCCCCGTGATTGGCATCAATACTGCCCAACATTCCGGCATCAGCGGCCATCCGAAGATCATGTGCAAAACTGTGGTTGGCCAGGGTGGCGTGATTGGCTTCAATATTCAGTTTGAAATCCTTTTCGAGACCATAATGATGCAGGAATCCAATCACGGTTGAAGCATCGAAATCATATTGATGCAGAGAAGGTTCCATCGGTTTGGGCTCAATCAGAAAAGTGCCTTCAAATCCTATTTTCCGTCCATAATCCCTGGCCAGTTGTAAAAACCGGCCCAGGTGATCCAGCTCTTTTTTAGTATCGGTATTCAGCAGGTAAGTATATCCTTCACGTCCACCCCAGAAGACATAGTTCTCACCTCCCAGTGCCACGGTGGCATCGAGGGCAGCTTTTACCTGGGCGGCTGCATGGCATACGACCTGGAAATCAGGGTTCGTAGCGGCTCCATTCATGTAGCGGGGATGGCTGAAAAGATTGGCGGTTCCCCATAATAAACGGATCCCGGATTCTTCCTGCTTTTGGGCGGCCAGTTCAACCAGCTCTTTCAGGTTACGTTCCGAATCCTCGATCGAGTCTCCCTCAGGAGCCAGATCGCGATCATGGAAGCAGTAAAACGGAATTCCCATTTTACCCATGAATTCAAATGCAGCGTCGAGGCGGGCTTTGGCATTTTCCATGGGATCATCCGAAATATCCCACGGGAAACGCCGTGTGCCCTGGCCAAACGGATCACTGCCCGGGTTGCAGAGACTATGCCAGTATGCCATTGCAAACCTGAAATGCTCTTTCATGGTTTTTCCGGCGACCACATAATCTTCATCATAATATTTAAAGGCCAGGTGGTTTTCACTATCGGGACCTTCATACGGGATGGGGTTGATTCCCGGGAAATAGATATTTTCTGACATGGTTATTGAGTTAGGTTGTTTGTTTAAATATGCTGAACATACGTTCTTTCCATGACCGGTATTGATTCAGGTATGATTGCTGCAAAGATGGATTCGGATGTATTTCTTTTAATTTCAGCAGTTTACCGAAAGCTTCATCCGGTTTTTTAAACCGGCCTGCGCCAATGCCTGCACCACGGGCGGCACCGGTAGCGCCATCGGTATCATACAATTCAAGCTTTGTACCGGTTACCGAAGTGAAAATTTCACCAAAAAGCTGACTTTGAAACAGGTTTGAATAACCGGCTTTGATAGTATTTATTTGAACACCCATCCCGCGCATGGTTTCTAATCCCTGGTTCAGGGCAAACACAATGCCTTCCTGTGCGGCACGGATCAAATGCCGGCGATCATGCCGGTTGAAGTCGATGTCATGTATCTGTCCGCCAAATGGATGGTTTTGATGGATACGTTCCACGCCGTTTCCGAACGGGAACAGGGTTATCCCTTCTGCTCCCGGAGGAGCCAGTTCGGCCAGCCGGTTCATTTCAGAATAGGAATCGATTCCCAGCATTCTTTTCAGCCAGGCATACTGAATGCCGGTGCCATTGATACAGAGCAGCACTCCCAACCGGATATCCGGAAGTTGATGATTCACATGAGCGAACAGATTAACCTGGCTTTGCGGATTCGGTTGAATCTGATCAAGAATGCCGTAAATAACTCCGGATGTACCGGCAGTGGCTGCAACTTCACCGGGATCCAATACGTTCAGACTGAGTGCATTGTTGGGTTGATCCCCTGCCCGGTAGGTTACCGGGATGCCCCGGGGAAGTCCGGTTTCACGGGCAGCAGCGGTTGTGACGGTTCCCTGTACTCCGAATACCGGAACCAAGTCCGGTAGCAGATGAGAATCAAAATCAAAAAATTGCAGCAGTTTACCAGCCGGTTCTCCCTCCTGAAAATCCCAGAACATACCTTCGGAGTATCCGGTGACAGTTGAAACAATCTCTCCGGTGAGTTTCATAGCTATGTAATCTCCGGGCAGCATGATTTTTGAGATCCGGTTGAAAATCCGGGGTTGATGATGTTTAACCCATGCCAGTTTGGATGCCGTAAAATTACCGGGAGGATTGAGCAGGTGTGAGAAGCAATAATCAGGTCCCAATTCTTTCAGGGCCTGCTCCCCGTATCCGGTTGCCCGGCTGTCACACCAGATAATTGAAGATCTTAATGGCTTTTGCTGCTCATCCACCATAACCAGTCCGTGCATCTGGTAAGAAATACCCACGGCTTTCACCTGATTCAAAACCCCGGTTTGCTTTTGCAGTAATTGCAAAGCAAGAAGCACATGATGCCACCAGGTTTCAGGATCCTGTTCTGCAAAGCCGGCTTCAGGCGAGGAGATGGCCAGCTCCTCTTCCGGAGACTGCGCTGCTACCACAAAAGCACCATCCGACGCCTTCACCAGAGCCGCCTTGATCGAAGAACTACCAATATCCAAACCTAATAAATACATCTAATATCCAATATCCAATATCCAATATCCAATATCTAACATCCAACATCCAATTTAACACATATTGTTTATCCGTTTATCTGTTTATCTGTTTATCCGTTTTGTTTTTAGTTAACATATTTTTTAAATCGTTCGTAAGCTTCACCCCACTCCCGGTTATTTCGTGGCTCATAGGTGGTGGTTACCACCGAATTGTTCACTACGCGGCGCATCTCATCGAGATCACGGAGCATTCCTTTGGCGCTGATCTGCACCAGAATATTGCCCAGGGCTGTTCCTTCAGCCGGACCGGCTACTACACGGAGGCCGGTGGAGTGGGCAGTCATTTCACACAACAGATCGTTTTTTGAGCCTCCGCCGATCACTTGCAGGATTTCGATCTTTCGCCCGGTTACTTCACGAAGCTGGTTAAGTGTATGACGGTATTTGAGTGCCAGGCTTTCGAGGATACACCGGGTAAACTGACCGGGAGTTTCGGGGGATGGCTGGTGGTTCTTCCGGCAATACCGTCGTATGGCGGCAGGCATATCAGTGGGATGCTGAAACGTGGAGTCATCAGGGTCAACCAGGCTTCTGAACGGAGTCTCGGCACGAGCCAGGGCGATCAGTTCTTCATACGTGTGATTATTCTCTTTGTCCCAGTTTTTCTTACACTCCTGCAGTAACCACAACCCCGTAATATTTTTTAAAAACCGGATTTTATGTCCCACTCCCCCTTCATTGGTGAAACCGTATCGGTAGGAGAGATCATTAATGACTGGTTCATCCAGTTCAATACCCATTAATGACCAGGTCCCCGAACTGATGAATGCCCAGTCGGAGTGGCTGGCAGGAATGGCAACCACAGCAGATGCGGTATCATGGCTGCCCACGGTAGTCACCGGTATCCTGGGGATCTGTACTGCCTCTGAA
>JAGHDB010000039.1 GCA_021160155.1 Bacteroidales bacterium
TAAAAAGATACGTCCTGCACGACGGTTAGGAAAAACAATCACAAAGTCTGAGAGGTTCGTCTGAGTGTTTTTCAGCAAATCACGTGCAACATATTCCTGAAATGTAATCACATGCGAATTATTATATTTCAAAAGTAATCTTTTTCAAAACTGCAACGAATACTATATTTAAACCATAATCTATTTACAAGGGAAAATGAATAAATTTTTTCAGGTGAATCATACTGCATCCACCAATTAATCCGCGATTCTATGCATTTTAAATCTATAGTATTATGGACCGTTCTGGTTTATTGCATTTCACCATTAGCTCTTAAAGGCCAAACCACAGATCCACTTGAATTACTAAAGGCTGCTGAGGAGGGTCAGACTGCTCAGGTAATACAATTGCTCAATAAAGGTATCCCGGTAAATGTTTCAAATGATATGGGAGTTACAGCATTAATGCTGGCCGCTCAAAACGGGTATTTCATCACCGTGAAAGCTTTGATCTTAAATGGCGCAGACGTGAATCGTTCAGATACAGAGGGGGTTACTGCCCTACACCTGGCCACGCATACCGGGCAACTTGATATTGCTGAATACCTGGTTGCCTCGGGAGCACGAATTAATGTACGGGATCAAAATGGATTATCCCCGTTTTTTTATGCTGCAGCTTATGGTGATCAGGTCATGACTGAAATGTATCTTTTTCACGGCGCCAATCGGAATCTTACCGATAAAGAAGGGAGAACCCCTTTTCTGGCTGCCGTTTGGGGAGGTCACATTGAAGTTGCAGATATGTTAGTAAAAACCGGGTCTGATATCCAGGTGAAAGATCGGAAAGGGAACAATGCCCTGATGCTGGCAGTTGAAAACAACGATCTGCTTATGGCTGACTCTTTAATCACCTGGGGGATCAACCCGAATGCCACGAACAAAAAAGGGTTTAATGCTCTTGACCTGGCGCGTGAAGCCGGTTACACCGAACTTATTCAGTATTTGGAGCTGATCGGCATAAGCCCACATAAGGTACCCTTTTTCACTTCAGTCAGTGCCGGATTGCTCTTCAGCGGCAATACAGATGATCAGTGGGGAGGTATGCGGCTAAGCCTGACCGAGAACCGTCTCCGTATGAATATCCACCTTACCTACTATCAGAGATTGGTTCGTATCCCCGTATTACATGAAATCTCACCTGAACTGGCCTACCAGTTTTATGAATCGAGGAGTGCCTTGGGCGGAGGTTTAATGAAAGAATTCAAGATCATCACCATGCCGGATAACCGGCACCTGATCATCTTTTTTGGAACAGATGCCCTGCTTTCATTCGGGGGATATAAAGGCAGCTCATTGAATCCAGGATTGACATTTCTTCTGGTTCCTGAAACCGGACTACTGTTTGACACTCAAAAGTGGCAAATAATCGCAGGATATCAATATTTAACTCCCGGGCATGATGCTGTGTCGCCTCATCGCTTAATGTTACAAACAAACCTGAAGCTATGGTAAAAAAGGGAATAGTTGGCTTGATGCTTTTATTAATTGGTACTTTCTCATCCTGCATCAATGACACATGGAACTCTTGTGACAATTGCTACACTATTAAACCTATTGTAGGATTACTTGAAATCCGTTTTTCACCCGGGTTGTTGAATCCACGGATCCCGGTAGCTGTTTACCAGGAAAATAAACACCGTAAGAACATCTATTTCAGAGATACGGTCAGTGACTTGAAGATCTCGTATTGGGTTCCCGTGGGTTATCACTACATTGCTGAAGCTTCATACCGGGCTTCCGGACAAACCCTTATTGTAACCGATCGGGATCGCGTAGATCTGTATTTTGATGAATCAGAATGCGACGAACCTTGCTGGAGACCAATTGACGGCAAACTGGATTGCAGGTTAAAAGTTAAATAACTTCCACAAGTTTGATTTCATGCAGGTAAAGCAAATATCCTTTTACATCCTCATATCCCATCCCCGAAATAGCTGTCATATAGTCTTTAAGTTGTTTATTATGTTTTAATTCGGGCTGACCCGTTTTATAATCCACTACCACCGCCTTTGTGCCATGAACCATCACACGGTCGGGCCTTCTGATATCACCTCCCGGCAACAATATGGAACGTTCTGTAAAAACCTCCCATTCTCCTGTAAACCAATCATTTACGATATCATTATCAAACACCTTACGGATACGTTGGGTAATCCATTTATAGGTAGCCATTGACAATCCCTCCACGGCAGCCAGTTTTTCCAACTCCCGGTCGATATCCCGTGGATGTTCTAATTCAGACAACAGTTTGTGAACCAGCAGACCGGTTTCTATTTCCGGCGTATCCGGTTGTTTGGGCAACGAAGGCAACCGTTTTTCATGGGGAAGATAAAACCGGTTAACCACGATTTCCTTTACCGGATCTGCATGGACCTCATCCGAAGTACGGGATGGCTGTCCGAACCGATATTCATCCTTATCACCCAGTTCGTTTCGTAATGTTTCGAATAAATATTTTGAGATATTGTGTTTTCTTCTTTCCTCCGGATTCGGAGTGAACAGGTAAAGAGCCTCCTGTGCCCGTGTACAGGCCACATACAAAAGATTAAGCTGATCAATTGCCAGTTCAATCTTTTCACGCAAATAGGCATCATGAAAAATAGTTTCACCCAGCAATTGTTTGAATCTGAGTGGTACTTTTGAAATCATATTAAAGGGAGATGACCGGGTATCCACCCAAATGAAGTGATCTTTAGGAGCTGATCCCACATCCCAGTTTAAAAATGGGATAATCACTACCGGAAACTGAAGCCCCTTGGCTTTGTGTATAGTCATCATCTGTATGGCTCCGGGCGTAATTTCCATAGGAACCGTCATATGCTGCCCTCTTGTGTCCCACCAATAGATCAGGTCATGGATCTGACCTGTTCCCCTCTCCTGTAATATCCGTACCTGGTCATAAAGAAAGAACAGATGACTCTGAAAGCGGGCATCAGAATCAATGCCCAATAAGGAAATGATATATGCCACTATCCCCGTAAGATCCCGTGTCACAATCTCCCCGGATGAATGAATCAATTCATCGGCCAATTCAAATGACTCTCCGGGTGCGGGATTTTTCTCAGGATGTTTCCACAGGCACCATTGCCAGTGTAAGAGGGTATAATAATAAGATTCACCCGGAGCAGCAAGCAGGTTGACCGCCAGTATGACCATTCGCACAGCAGGGGAAGAACCTAATTCATAAGTGTCTGCTGAGGCAAGCTGGTAACTGACATTCTTTTTTGCAGGGTTATGGTTGAGATAGGCAGCAAATGCCTCTGAAATAATCCGGCTCTCTTTATTCTTTCTGACCAGAAACAGAATATCAGCAGGTTGATACCCCTGTTCCAGTTGCAGTTCTTCAATCAATTTCGGCAACTGATCCTCCTCGTAACTTTTCAATTGCACATATCCGCCTTTTTTTTGAGTTCCTGAAGATTGAACAGCTTCTTTATAAGCCTGGATCATCCAGTCTGAATAGTTACCCAATTCCAGATTATCAGATATTACACCTGGCAATTTACTGAATATCAAATTATTAAAATCAATCAACACCTGTCTGCTTCTGAAATTTCGGGTAAGCGGAACAACTGATATTCCAAAATTCTGAAGGTCTCTGGATACTTCCATGCCCAATAGTCTCCAGTTACTGTTCCGCCAGCGATATATCGACTGTTTGACATCACCGACCACCATACTGGTTCCCTCTTCAGACAAACTGTTTTCAATCAGAGGCAGCAAATTTTTCCATTGTGTATCACTGGTATCCTGAAATTCGTCGATCAGGAAATGGTGGTAATAATTACCTGATTTCTCAAAAATAAACGGAGTTGGATTA
>JAGHDB010000019.1 GCA_021160155.1 Bacteroidales bacterium
AATATGAGCTGCTTATACAAGCTTATCATTAATGAAAAGGATTAAATATTTGATATTATTACTTAGGCACCAACGTCATCCGACCTGAATTGAAATCCCAGCCGTTTGCCGGTTTTAATACGCGAGTCTGAGATGTTTTGTTCAACCTGCGCCAGATTGATCATTTTTACCGCATCATACGGAGGAACTAACAGGTCAAAATCGAGCGCATATTGAACGGCGGTTTGAATAATTTTGGTTGTTGTCTGCTGGTTAAATGTTTTGGATCCCAGGGTAGTAAAATTAAAGCCGCTTTGTCGTTTGCCTTGCACAAAAAAATGGTTGTTTTTGTTGATGAAGATTCTTGCAATCAGGTATCCGAGGTCTTCCATTCTTCGGTATTTTAACGAATCCGCCAGGAAGTTATAAATTGAGATTATTCCGGAATATCCTGCGGAGAAATCATTCTTTATATAGGCTGTTTTCCAGATTTCATGTTGACGGTCAAATTGAAAAATGTTGGAGTGCATGTCGAAAACAAGAATGTCTCCGGCAACTTTCAGATCCACATTGAATTCACTCTTTTCCTGATATACCAGACGAATTCGCGGGTCATTTGCTTCAAGCTCCAAATTGATTCTTTCGGTAAATTGTTGTAAAGTAGCACAGATCATGCGGAATGCCTGACGGGTATTGTCATAAACCTGTTGTTTGATCAGAGATTTACCCGTAAGGGTTTGCAGGATTTTTTTTTCAGGATCTGTTTTTTTGGGCATGACGAATTGAATTAATAGGCTCTGGCAAAAATAACTTTTTGATTTGCAGGTTTGCCACTGAAGATACAGGTGCCGGTTTGATCTGTATTTTCAAGTGGTATCAAACGAATGGTAGCTTTTGTTTTCTCCTTTATCAACCGTTCGGTTTCAGGATCTCCATCCCAAAAGGCTGAAACGAAACCACCCTTTTCAATCAATGCGGTAAACTCATCCCATGAATGAGCCTCAAAAGTGTGTGATTCTCTAAATAGGAGCGCCTTCTCATAAATACGTTTTTGAATATCCTCCAGTAAAAACTGAACATGTTCTACTATTGAAGTAACCGGATGAGACTTTTTTTCAAGTGTGTCTCTTCTTACCACTTCAATAGTGTTGTTGGTCAAGTCTCTCGGACCAATAGCCAGGCGAACAGGTACTCCTTTAAGTTCATATTCGGCAAATTTCCATCCCGGTTTCTGAGTATCCCGGTCATCTACCTTAACCTCAATTTGGTGTTCAAGCAGAGTGTCTTTGATCTGATGAGCTTTTTCAACAGTGCTCCGGTATTCTTCTTCAGATTTATAGATCGGAATGATCACTACCTGGACAGGTGCCAGTCGGGGTGGCAGAACCAGCCCTTTATCGTCACTGTGCGCCATGATCAAAGCACCCATTAAACGGGTGGATACTCCCCAGGAAGTAGCCCATACAAACTCTTGTTTACCTGATTTAGAGGTGAATTTCACATCGAATGCCCTGGCGAAATTCTGTCCTAGAAAATGGGAAGTGCCTGCTTGTAATGCTTTCCCGTCTTGCATCAGTGCTTCAATACAATAAGTATTCACCGCACCGGCAAATTTCTCTGATTCCGATTTTATTCCTTTAATTACCGGGATAGCCAGATATTTTTCCGCAAAGGTGGTATACACATCCAGGATTTTCATGGTTTCCTCAATTGCTTCTTCGCGTGTAGCATGAGCGGTATGACCTTCCTGCCAGAGAAATTCTGCCGTACGAAGGAATAACCGTGTACGCATCTCCCAGCGTACTACATTAGCCCATTGGTTGATCAGCAGAGGCAGGTCACGGTAAGATTGGACCCAATTCCGATAGGTGTTCCAGATAATGGTTTCGGAAGTTGGGCGAACTATAAGTTCTTCCTCAAGTTTTGCATCGGGATCAACTACCAGACCCTCCCCTTCGGGATTCTGTTTCAGACGGTAATGAGTGACTACCGCACACTCTTTTGCAAATCCTTCTACATGCTCTGCTTCACGACTGAAAAAGGACTTCGGAATGAAAACGGGAAAGTAGGCATTGACATGACCGGTTGCCTTGAACATCTTATCCAACTGCGATTGAATCTTTTCCCAGATGGCAAATCCGTAAGGTTTAATGACCATGCACCCTCTGACTGCTGAATTCTCAGCCAGATCCGCCTTAATCACAAGATCATTATACCATTGTGCGTAATTCTCACTTCTGGATGTCAAAACCTTTGCCATAATAAAGTGGTTTGGTATAGTATTTGCTTCTCTATAAATGAAAGGATACAAAGTAAGAAAATAATATCCTATATTTAAAACGAATTAGGAGGTCAACACAATGAAAGCAGCGTTATTAAGATTGGTACCAATCCTCTTCCTGGCAAGCTCTTGCACAACAGGATTCTACCTCGCCGGGGGATATGATGATGACATCTATTATGACCCGTCGGATCATCCGGTAGTAGTGCAAAAACAGGTTGAGAAAGTGCAGCCTGAAGTGGCTCCTGTCCATGATAGGGGAGTAGTAGATACACTCCGGCAGGAGGAGAATAATCAAAGGGAATATGTGTTGGTTGACTCCCTGTCAGAAGAATATGTTGATGAAAACGGTAACACCGTGATTAATAACAGCTATTTTTATGAACCGGATGATGAGATGGAATATACCAACAGGATAAACCGGTTTGATCGTCCGTTTTCCGGTCTGGGATATTTTGATACATGGGGATATGATCCTTATTACAGCTGGTATTCGCCCGGCTGGTCCATGGGTTTTTATTCTCCCTGGTACAGTTCATGGTATTCGCCCGGCTGGTCTATGGGTTTTTATTCTCCCTGGTACAGTTCATGGTATTCGCCCGGCTGGTCTATGGGTTTTTACTCTCCCTGGTACAATTCGTGGTATTCACCATGGTATAACCCTTATTATTCATGGTACTATAATGATTACGGATATTCATGGTCGGGCATGAATAATTTTAGAAACAGAGACAATTATTTCTATGGACATAGAAATTCACGTATTACGGATGGGGCTTATGGTGGGGCCTCTTCAGGAGGTGGTATGGGGAATTCAGGTACCCTATACTCAACTCGTGGTAGTGTGGCAGGTTCTTCCTCCTCTGCCGGCCAGGTAAAATCGGGTAAAGAGATCATTCAAAGACGTCAGGTGGCAGCAGTTTCTGAAGGACAAAGCGTAAAACCCAAACGACAAAGCGACCTGCAGAATACACGTTCTTCAGGATCAACCAATCTGCCCACACGATCTTCCCGTACTACTGTACGGCCACCAGTCAGTAGATCTTATTCCCCCCCTAAATATATTACCCGGGTAAGTCCTCGTTCATCATCATCTTCAAGGTCAACATATATAAGACCGAGAACATCCACTTCGCAACGATCCGGTTCAATTCAACGATCGGTACGAAGTAGCAGCGGAAGTCAATCGATCAGGAGTACTTCAAGGTCAATTAATACAGGTACGATACGCAGAAGCAGCACTTCTTCGGGAAGAATATACCGGAGCACTGCTCCGGTCAGATATTCAGGTAGTTCCGGACGTTCTTCAGGATGGAGCACCGGCTCTTCGGGATATAGAAGCAGCTCGTCAGGTTTCAGAAGCAGTTCTTCAGTGAGCCGAAGCTCCGGAAGTGTCAGCCACTCTTCTGGCGGAAGCCGTTCAAGCGGTGGGGGATCACGCTCGGGCGGCCGGAAATAGTCCTTTGAAATTCAATCAAAACCAGATCTGGATTATCGGTTTGGTTATATGATTCTTATATCAACTTATGAATAAAATTTTCCGATCATGAATAAAAACATCTTTCTTATCAGTACGTTTCTGTTAGCCACTTTGAGTTTGTCAGCTCAAAATGAACAGGACGCGTTACGCTACAGTTTTCTTCAAACGGGTGGTACAGCAAGGTCAATGAGTATGGGAGGAGCCTTTGGTGCACTCGGAGGAGATTTTTCCTCATTAAGTATCAATCCGGCCGGACTGGGTATCTTTCGAAAAGGCACGTTTTCCTTTTCTCCGGAGTTTCAATCATCCTATGCCACAGCTCATTTTCTGGGATCAAAAAATACAGATAGTCGCTACCGCATTGCATTTGGACAATTCGGAGTTGTAATCCCTTTGAGTTTTAATAATGAGGGTGGATTAAAAGGATTGAATTTTGCCATAGGGTATAATAAACTGCGTGATTTTAATCAGAATGTTACTATGCAGGGAGTGAATCATACCAGTTCACTTGTGGATGAATTTGTTTATTCAGCCAATACAAAAAGTTCCCTGGATCCTTTTTCTGAAGGTTTGGCATGGGAGACCTGGCTGATTGATACTCTTTCAGGAGGAACAGAGTATTATTCGGATTTCACCGGCTCTGATTACGGCCAGATTCAACGGCGCACCATTTCAAAGAAAGGTCAGGTTGGAGAATATGTCATTGGATTAAGTGCCAATTTGAACCAGAAATTCTTTATGGGTGCATCACTTGGAATACAAAAGGCTTCCTATACTGAGGTTTGGGAACATACTGAATTGGATCCTGATGATGTAATCAACTTTTTCCAGGGTTTTTCCTTTCGCAACCAACTTGAGACTACGGGTACCGGACTGAACCTGAAAGTGGGATTTTTAGCTAAACCTTTTGAGTTCATCAGAATAGCAGGAGCACTGCATACCCCGACTTTTTATAATTTCAATGATACTTTCACTGCTTCTATGTCAACTGATCTTGCTGATGGCCAGGATACGCATACCTGGGATAATTACGGAGAATTTAATTACGAAATTACAACCCCTTTCAGAGCAGTGGGTAGTGTGGCTGTAGTATTGAAAAAAATCGGTCTGGTAAGTCTGGATTATGAATATGTGGATTATTCACAAGCCCGCTTAAGAGGCACTGATTACGATTTCTTTGATGAGAATCAGGCTGTCTCCACTCGTTATCGTCCTGCCAGTAACATTAGAATCGGAGCTGAATACCGGATGATGAACCTCTTTTTCAGGGGTGGCTATGCATTTTACCAGAGTCCGTATGTTTCAGGCGAACCTAACCATCCCTATAATCTGTCTGTTATTTCAGCAGGGATGGGTTATCGTGACTCCAATTTCTTTTTCGATGCGGGAATATCCAGAGGTGCTTCCGAGATGAAATATTTTCTTTATGCCGATAATTCAGCTGACCTGAAAAACATTCAATCCCGGTTTACCATGACTCTGGGAATCAGATTCTAATTGTGGCATTTCTGTAAATAACCCAGTGTATCCGGTCCGGTACAAAAAATAAGGTCGAGAATACTTAAATCCGGAATAAACGGGATACGATCTTCAAATACCTGTACATAAGGATGAGGGTGAAACATGGAGTGGGGTGTCCGGCTTTTCGGATGAATGAGATTACGGTAGTCATCCACATCCGGTGATCCTGTCGGATAAAAACGATCACTGATTTTTATCTCCGACGATATGCCGATTACCTCCATTATTCGTTCTGTGATCGCTATATCAAGATCAAAAAGAGAGTGGTATTCATTTTGCCAGAATACGCTGAATTCATCTATATAAAACTCATAAAAGGGAGCTTTGCTGTAGGCCGCTTCAATGGCTTTATTATGTCTTTTC
>JAGHDB010000398.1 GCA_021160155.1 Bacteroidales bacterium
AGACCTCGACTCCCCGGCTGCCGGTTTGGAGGCCGCTGCTCTACCAAATGAGCTACATCCGTGTGGTTTCAGGTGTCCTGCGGATAAAGATTACCCCGGGGGATACCTGGACCAAACGTATGTATTATTCAATTATATCCGTGACCTGACCGGCACCAACCGTACGGCCTCCTTCACGAATAGCAAAGCGCAATCCTTTATCAAGAGCTACCGGTGTAATCAATTCAACCTCAATAGAGAGATTGTCTCCCGGCATAACCATTTCGGTACCTTCAGGAAGAAAGATTTCACCCGTAACGTCAAGTGTACGCACGTAAAATTGTGGGCGGTACTTGTTATGGAACGGTGTATGACGGCCACCTTCTTCTTTCTTCAGAATATAAACTTCAGCTTTAAATTTAGTGTGCGGTGTGATAGTTCCCGGCTTGGCAATAACCTGACCCCTCCGAATCTCATCTTTATTTACACCACGCAGGAGAAGTCCAACATTATCACCCGCTTCACCCCGGTCAAGAATTTTACGGAACATTTCAACTCCGGTTACCACGGTTTTCCTTCCTTCCGCTCCCAGACCAATGATTTGAACCTCTTCACCCGTAGTAATCACACCAGCTTCAACGCGGCCTGTAGCTACAGTACCCCTACCGGTAATCGAGAAAACATCTTCAACCGGTAAGAGAAACGGTTTGTCAACATCACGAACAGGCAGAGGAATATATTCATCAACAGCTGCCATCAATTCCATGACTTGTGCTTCAGCCTCGGGGTCACCATTCAGAGCAGCTAATGCAGACCCTCTGATCACCGGAGTTTCATCGCCATCAAATTTGTAAAAAGTGAGCAATTCCCGGATTTCCATTTCAACGAGGTCAAGCAATTCAGGATCATCTACCATATCACACTTGTTGATAAACACAACAATTCTCGGCACATTTACCTGACGTGCCAACAGGATATGTTCCCGCGTTTGAGGCATGGGACCGTCTGTTCCGGCAACTACCAGGATGGCTCCATCCATCTGGGCAGCTCCCGTTACCATATTCTTGACATAATCGGCATGACCCGGACAGTCAACATGAGCATAATGCCGGTTTTCAGTTTCATACTCGACATGCGCAGTATTAATTGTAATACCTCTCTCCTTTTCTTCAGGAGCATTGTCGATAGAGTCAAAACTTTTAACTTCAGCGAGACCTTTTTTATTCAGAATCATAGTAATCGCAGAAGTCAAAGTGGTTTTCCCATGGTCAACGTGGCCAATCGTACCGATATTGACGTGTGGTTTTGTCCTTTCAAATTTTTCCTTAGCCATGGTTGCTTTTCTATTTTGTTGCTAAACTATTTGATGATTAAATAATACATAATTCTTTTCGAGCCAATGACGGGAATTGAACCCGTGACCTCGTCCTTACCAAGGACGCGCTCTACCATCTGAGCTACATCGGCTGAAGATAGAGCGGGAAACGAGATTCGAACCCGCGACCCTCAGCTTGGAAGGCTGATGCTCTACCACTGAGCTACTCCCGCATAAAACAAAATTGGTGGGGAGAGGAGGATTCGAACCTCCGAAGGCATCGCCAACAGATTTACAGTCTGCCCCAGTTGACCGCTTTGGTATCTCCCCTCATCCAATTATATAAAGAGCCAATGGAGGGATTCGAACCCCCGACCAGCTGATTACAAATCAGCTGCTCTGACCAACTGAGCTACATTGGCAGCTTTATTGCTTTAATAATGTGACAAAGAACCCATCTACAAACTCCCAAGTTTTGGGTCTGCAAATGTACAATAATAATAAATTACCTCAAAATAAATATCTGTGTTTTTTCTAACGGCCTGTTTTTTTACCTTTTTGCTTGATTATTTGTCGCCTTAAAGCTTCAACAACCTGATCGGTAGCTTCTTCAAATGTTTTACATTGCTTACGTGCAAACAGTTCATTGGGGGAGATATTGAGCTTGATTTCCGTAATTTTATTGGCCATGTCCTGGCTGTTTTCCAACCGAAGAAAAACTTCGGCACCAAGAATCTTATCATCAAATTGCATTAGTTTCTTAACCTTACTCCGGATAAAAGTGATTAACTTCTGATCTGCATCGAAACGAACTGAGTGAATCTTAATGTTCATGATAAGTCCTCCAATTATATTTATTTTGTATGTGCCCTTGGATGAGCCTGTCGGTAAACCTGTTTTAATTTTTCAAAACCGGTATGGGTATAAATCTGAGTAGCACTTAAACTGGCGTGTCCGAGCAGTTCTTTAATTGCATTCAGATCTGCACCCCGGTTTAGCAAATGAGTGGCATAGGTATGCCGGATCACATGTGGACTGCGTTTTGAGACGGAGGTCACCAGTGATAACCAGCTATTCACCACCCGGTAAACCATTCGCGGATAGATAAGTTGCCCCTTATTGGTAACCAGAAACCCGGTTGTTTCATGACCGGTAAAATATTTTTGACGCGCAGCAAGATAACTACGAATCAACTCCAGCAACGGTTCAGGAATGGGCAGTAAACGCTCTTTGGATCGCTTGCCCATAACTTTAATCTGTGCTTTATTAAAATCAATGTCAGATTCATTAAGTGCAATCAATTCGCTTAAACGGATACCGGTACCGTACAATAACTCGATAATCAGCAAATCGCGCAATCCCGGAAAATCCTCTTGCGGGCCAGCCGAAATCAATAATTGATCCATCTGCCGTTCTTCTACGAACACCGGCAGGGAATGGCCGGTTTTCAACCCGTGAATCATATCCACCGGATTGTCTGAACGTAATCCCTGCTGCTGTGCAAACCGGTAGAACCTCCGCAAAACGGTTATTTTACGGTTAATCGACCGGGAAGACAACCCTGAATCCAGTAAATTCATAACCCAGGTTCGTATCTGTTTGGTATCAGCATGCAGCAGATCTGCATGGGTAAGAATTGTTGTGAGGTGATTCTGAAACTGTAATAAATCAGTATGATAGGCCCGGACAGTATGAGGGGAATAGCGCTTTTCGAAATTAAGGTGTTTAAGAAACTGGTCAATCTCTGGCATATGATCCCACAACTTTACAATAAATATAACGAATTTTTTGTAAAGTTTGTTGCACCTGTGAACGGGAAGTTACTCATTATCCTTTTCCTGCTGAAGACGCTGAATATAAGCTGCATGCAGAATCTCCTGACGCCGCTTTATCGAAGGTTTGATAAAAGCCTGACGACTCCGGAGTTCTTTCACGACCCCGGTTTTTTCAAATTTGCGCTTGAACTTTTTGATCGCGCGTTCAATGTTTTCTCCTTCTTTTACAGGAATAATTATCATATGACTAAGCGTTTAGAAATTCAAATGTCTCAATTTCGGATTGCAAAGAAAAGGATTTTTGTCGACTTTGCCAAAAGAAATGTATAAGGGATTTATATGCTTAACGGGTACACAGATAAGGTTTTACTTTGATCCAGACCGAATCAGGCAGCACTCCCTGAAGATATAATGAAGACACATGCATCAAAGGACCATGCCTTTCGCGGTACCTGACAATTGCTTTGACCTGTTCATAATCCAGATAGGGATGCCTGAGCAACTGCCTGAATGAAGCATGATTGATATTCAGCAAACGAATACGACCCGTATCTACACGGAGCCAGTCTCTGACCTGACCCAGCCAGGCTGAATCGAGACCGTAAACTTCAACCAACTGATTTACCCTGACAAACCCACCCAGCAACTCCCTGTAACGTACAATCCTTCCTGATAAAACTTTCCCCACTCCCCGTAAATCAGAAAACTGCAAACTATCGGCTGTATTGATCTCAATTGATTTCTGAATATTCTGAGATACTCTATCCGGCGGTATATCCACCTGATTCCCTGCTGTTTGTAAAGCTTTCGGCCCCCAGTTAACCCACATCATCAGGAATCTGATTACGACCAGAACCATTGCCATCATAATCAATCCCCGTTGCTCTGTACGAGTTAAGAAATTATTGATACGCATCAGTAACAGGATTACTTAACCTATAGAAATAGATGCGTTATCCCTTCAGAAATGGAAAAAGAGATTCGGTTTTATCCGATCTTCAAAATGCCGATCGCATTCAGAAAAACCATGGCAATGGCAATCGGGGCCACAAAGCGAATCAGAAAGATAACCAATGGGAAAATACGTGCTTTCAGGGCACCTTCATTACTTAGCTCAGCACGTACCCGTTTGGTACCCATCGCATAACCCACAAAAAGAACAATGAAAAGTCCTCCCAAAGGAAGCAATATCCGTGTGGAAGTAAAATCCAGAATATCCCAGAAATTTAAACCAAAGAGCGTAAACCGGGCCAACGGACCCTGGGAAAGGGAGCAGATCATACCCAGGAACCATATCACTACTACAGCAATGACAGTGGCCCGTTTCCGGGTCATTTTTAATTCTTCTGAAAAATAGGCGACAATAACTTCTAAAAGGGAAATCGTAGAAGTCAGTGCAGCAATAGCCAGTAAAACAAAAAAGAGGATTGCAAAAAAGTATCCGCCTGCCATTTGCTGAAAAATACTTGGCAGTGTGATAAACACCAATCCTTCCCCTTCAGAAGGATTGATACCAAAAGCAAACACTGCAGGAAAGATTGCCATACCGGCCAATACGGCAATTAACGTATCGGTCAGGGATACCTGAACTGCGGAGGTCAGCAAATTGTTTCTTTTATTAATATAAGAGCCGTATGTAATCATGGTGCCCATACCCAGACTGAGTGAAAAGAAGGCTTGTCCTAAAGCACTTAATACGGTTTTTCCTGTTATTTTGCTGAAATCCGGATGGAACAGAAACCGCAGACCCTCTCCTGCCCCATCGAGCGTCACAGACCGGATGATCAACACCACGATAATTACAATC
>JAGHDB010000378.1 GCA_021160155.1 Bacteroidales bacterium
ATCCCAAGTTGTGCAGCCAGAATAATACCGGCAGCCAGAAGAATTTTTCTTTTCATAATTAAATATTTTAATTCCGTAACAGCTAATGAAGATAATAAAATGAGATAAATTTAGGCTTTAATAGGAAATCATTATCTTTTAACAGCCATGAATAATTTTGAATTTTACAATCCGGTTAGAATTCTTTTTGGTAAAGGACAAATTGCCAGCATCCCGGCACACTTGCCGGATGGGTGTAAAGTGCTATGGTTATACGGATCAGGGAGCATAAAAAAGAATGGGGTGTACGAACAGGTCAAAGAAATACTTGAAGGGTTTGATTGGATCGAATTCAGTGGCGTAAGGCCTAATCCGATGTACGAAGACCTGATGCCTGCGGTAAAACTGGCCAGAGAGAAATGTATTGATTTTATTCTGGCTACCGGAGGCGGTTCGGTGATCGATGCAGCTAAATTTATTGCGGCTGCTGCTCCTTACACGGGGGAGGATCCCTGGGAATTGTTAAGTGACCAGGTTGAGGTTAAACAGGCTATACCCATTGGTACCGTGCTGACATTGCCGGCAACCGGGAGTGAAATGAATTGGAATTCAGTGATCTCCAGAGAATCAACAGGTCAGAAATTACCGTTCAGGTCGCACCTGATTATGCCCCGGTTTTCTGTGTTGGATCCGGAAGTAACATTCTCACTTCCGAAACATCAATTGGCAAACGGGGTGATTGATACTTACGTGCATGTAATGGAACAGTATCTGACCTATCCGGTTCATGCATGGGTGCAGGATCGTTTTGCTGAATCTTTATTGCAGCTCCTGAAGGAAATCGGTCCGAAAATCGTTCATGCCGAGGAACCGGATTATGATCGGAGAGCCAATTTGATGTGGGCGGCTACTCAGGCACTTAATTCTAACCTTTCCATGGGGGTTGTGACAGATTGGGCCACTCATTGGATCGGTCATGAGTTAACGATTCTTTACGGGTTGGATCATGCTGTAACACTGGCTATTGTATTACCCGGTTTAATGCGTTATGTCAGGGAGATGCGACAGGAACGAATGTTGCAGTATGCTGAAAATATATTGGGGATACACACCCTTGATACACAAACGTCTATAGAAGAAGCAATCTGGCAAACAGAGCAGTTTTTTCAATCGTTGGATGTGCCGACTAAATTATCTGATTACGGTATAGGTCGGGAAGCGATTGAAAAAATTGAGGATAATATGCGCAGGCGTGGGCTTGAGTATATCAGCCAGGCAAAAGATCTGACGGTAAACGATATCAATGCCATACTGCAACCGCAACTATAGCTTTATGCAATTCTTACAATTTTTTAATCCACTGTAATGTGTCTCCGAAATAGATCATTGCATTGTGCATCAGATGGTTGAGGTCTTTAACTGATTGCCGGTATTCGGGATTTGTACCCAGGTTATGCATTTCAGGAGGATCCGCATTCAGATTAAAGAGCTGCAGCGTATCAGATCCGTTTATCTGGTAGCGGATTAATTTCCAGTTCCCTGCTGTCCGGATACCGCGCTGGTAATTTCTGTACGCATAGAAGGCATAATCATGAATACGGGTGCCGGGAGAATCAATGACCGGGAAAAGGCTTTTACTCTCCACAGATCCGGGAACCGGCAGGCCGGTGATGTCGCAAATGGTGGGAAAGAGATCATTCAGGTAACAAAGAGTGGAACTGTGCGCTTTCGGAATCCCCCGGCCTTTTATGATTAACGGAACCCGTACACTGTGGTCATACACATTTTGTTTACCCATCAAACCGTGAGAGCCAATTGCCAGGCCGTTGTCTGCTGTAAATATGATGATGGTTTTTTTTTCAAAACCATCTCTTTTCAGTGCTTCAAGAATACGACCGATCTGGTTATCCAGGTGTGTGATCATGGCATAATAGGCTCCGAGGTGATATTTGATAATTTCAGGTGTTCGGGGAAAAGGAGCCAGCATTTCATCACGAATCCGCAACTCGCCATTATCAAAGGGATGTTGGGGTAAAAAGTTTTCAGGAACGCTTACATTGTCTGTAGTGTACCGGTCGGCATATTCTTTGGGAGCCATTCTCGGGTCATGCGGAGCGGTAAAAGCTACGTAACATAAAAACGGGTTTTCCCCTTTGTAATTATCCAGAAATTGTATGGCTGCGTCGGCAAATAATTCACTTGAAAATTTTTCGCCGATATACTGTCTCTTTTTTGGATAGACTCCTTCGGGATCGAAATCATTTACAGGTACTTTCAGGTGGTTGCTCATTCCACCGAAAAAGATTTTTCCGCCATCGCTAAAGCAACGTGCAAAAGCTTTTCTGCCGTTGTGCCATTTACCCGTACCGAATGTAGTATAGCCGTTTTTTCTCAGGTACTCCGGAAACATGATATCCTGATCCGGGATGGAGCGACCTTTATCTTTTAATCTGAAAAGTGATTTCGAGGTGAGCAACATGGCTCTGCTGGGCATACAAACGGCCCCACAGGTTCCGCCCATAATATGTGCATGGGTAAATACCAGTCCCTGACGGGCTAAAAGATCCATATTAGGAGTAGCAACTTCAGGACAATTCAATTCATGAATTGTGTTATATCGCTGATCATCAGCCAGAAGAAATAAAATATTGGGCTTATCCGGTATTCGGTTTTTTACAGGAGTACAGGCAGCCAAACCAAGCATTAATCCGGTTCCTGCTCCGAAAGGGAGTGCTTTTCTCATGGTAATTTAACTAAAAGTGAAATACAAGACGGTCATTACAACAATAAGAATCAAAGAGAGCATACGGGGATCGGTGATTCCGGTAATTTTACCTTTGGTGATGAAAGAGAAGGGTTTGTCGAGCGTAAGTCCTTCAATCTGTTCTTTACGTGGTTTTGGTGTGAGAAAACTGACTATAAAGTAGATGATAGTCAAAATTACAAATAACCACCAACCTTGCATCATATAGGGAATCCCAAGTCCTTCAGTGATCAATTTGGTGTCGCCGAAAGCCGGAAAATCAAGCAGGAAAACAGTAGCACCGAAAATAAATCCGGCCAGGATGGTGATAAAAGAGGCCTGTTGAGTGCCCCGTTTGGAGAATACTCCCCAAAGAAAAACGACGGCAATGGGTGGAGCCAAAACAGACAGTATTACGTTGATGGCATCGAAAATACTCCTGAATCGTTCGATCATTGGCGACCAGGCAATAGCAAGCAGCATCACTACAACGGCGGTCCAGCGACCAATCACCACCAACTTACGATCCGCTGTTTTAGGTCGGATTCGTTTTACAATATCCACGGAGACCAGTGTGGCAGAAGAATTAAGCGCAGCAGCGATGGTGCTCATCAGGGCGGCCATCAAAGCCGCTGAAAGTAAACCTTTTAAACCCGTAGGTAACAATTGGGTGATTAAAACAGGCAGTGCTTCATTGGCATTCTCCACACCTCCGATAATATCATGGAAAAGAGCAAATGCCAGGATTCCGGGGATCACCATAATAAAAACCGGAAGAATTTTGATAAAACCGGCGAAAACGGGTCCGATTTGTGCATCTTTCAGCGATCGCGCTCCTAATACACGCTGAACAATGGTTTGATCGGCACACCAATACCATAATCCAATAATAGGATAACCCAATAGTATTGAGTACCAGGGAAGATTGGGTGCACTCTTTGCACTTCGCAGCAGAACAAGTTGATCGGGTTGCAAGGCAGCCTTAAGCTCGGATAAAGTATGAATGCCTTTGTCAGGCAGTGCTAAAATTGCCATGACCGCCATAACGCCGGCTCCGATGATCAGGATAATAGTCTGAATTGATTCGGTGATTACTACGGATTTTAATCCTCCAAGTATTGTGTAGATGGAGGTAATAACTGATATAATAATGATGGAAACCCACTGGTTGATCCCGAAAAAATTCTCGAAAACCACGGCACCGGCATATAAACTGATCCCAATATGCATGAACAGTGCTCCGACAATGGCCAGAAAGGCAAGCATCGACCTTGAAGAGCCACTGTATCGTCGTTCAAGAAACTCCGGTAAGGTGGAGATTTTATTTTTAAAATAGAATGGAGCAAATACCAATCCTAAAAGTATAAGTAAAAAAGCAGCCATCCATTCGAAGTTTCCCTGTACCATCCCGTCGCGGTAACCCGCTGCTGCCAGTCCAACCATATGGATGGTTGAAATATTGGACGCAAAAAGAGCTGCGCCGATGAATGCCCAGTTAAGCGAACGGCCGGCAAGAAAATATGAATTCGGGGTCATTTTTTGCTTTCTGACCACCCAAATGCCTACTCCGAGAATTCCTAACAGGTAAACCAGAATAATGATC
>JAGHDB010000060.1 GCA_021160155.1 Bacteroidales bacterium
GATTAGCTTGTTGCCTGTAATGTTGCCTGCCCGGATCATCATGCATTAAACTTGCAAATTGCTCCATAATCCGCAGGGATTTATAATAATATACGGTTCCGATCAATTCAACCGGCACCGGTTCAAGGCTTTCATGATCACTCAGTCCCTGTGTTACCAGTCCGTTACCCAGCAGGTTTTCTGCTTTATTCATCCATTCCCGGTCATAGGAATACCAGTCGGCCACCAGTGTAGTATCCCCGTAAAAAGTGTACAACCACTCCTGAAGCAGCATGAAAGTAGCCTCCCAGGCAATGCCGCAATAATGAATACCTACAAAGGGTGCCGTATCCACAAAACCATCGGGTTGCATGGCATCTTTCCAGTCATACAACGCTTTGGTATAGATCGATTTCATATTAAAGTTATAAAGAAAAGTCTCGGCATTCTGATTCATATCTCCGCCGTAACCAAATTTTTCACGTGCCGGGCAGTCGGACGGGACACTAAAATAATTGGATCTCAGAGTCCATTCAACCATAGTCTGTATCCGGTTCAACCAATCCGCATTAAATTTCAGACTACCCGCTTTTTGAAAATCAGTACCTGCCCTGAATCCCGTCAGGATGTTCTTGCCGGGGGATAGATGAAGGCCTTGGATTTCAACATATCTAAATCCATGGAATGTGTATCTCGGTTCAAAATCTGCCACCGCCCCCGAAGCAATATACAGATCTTTCTGCACGGCGATATCCGGAGCACCGGGGCCTCCCACCCCTTTTCGTTTAATCTGACCACATACGGCAGTCATGGGATTCAGTGTGCTATCGGGATAAATCCGTTCACCATAACGAAAGATCAGGGTATCTCCTCTCTGAGCAGGTGCATGAAAATGGATCCAACCGGCAAAATTCTGACCCAGGTCATAAATCCATGAACCTGATTCCGTTTGCCAGATAGACACCGGTTTCAGTGTAGCGGTTTTACGAATGGGAGGGAAAAAAGCTTCTTCTATTATGCCACCCGGAGGGGTCATGATCCTGGCGTGTTTCCAGGTTGTATCAGAGTATCCCGGTGTATCCCAACCGTCAATTTCTTTTCGTGCATCATACCATGTACCCAGATAAACATTATTACGGATGACCGGTCCGGATTGCCACACCCATGATGAATCTGAGCGGATCCATGTATCCTGACCATTTCTCCCCGTAACTTTCAAAACCAGAATAAACCGCGGTTGTCCGACGGGTAACCAGTCTCTCAGGTTGAGCCATCCCCACATTCTCAGTGGCAGGGGATTATACCATCCATTACCCAACTCTACCCCGATAACATTTTCCCCTTTTAACAGCCAGTCTGTCACATCATACTTCCTCCCGAATATCCGTTTGGAGTAATTGGTCCAGGCTGGCGACAGGTATTGACCGGGGATTTCTCTGCCATTTAATGTAACAGTCTGATAACCGGCGGTTGCTACTACCAGCTCAGCATGAACGACAGGTGAGGTAATCCGGAAAGATTTTCTAAATAAAGGCGCCGGATGATCCAAATAAAACAAAGAATCGCTCACGGGGAGCATTTCCGAAGCGGCTATCCATTCAGCACCCTGCAGCAAGGTATCCACCGGAGTTGTAATTGCACTATTATGATTTGATTGACAACCGGCCAGAAAAACCGGTAACAAAAATAAAAATAACCGTTTCCCTATTGCCGGGCTGCAGGGCTGCAGGACTGCAGTATAATTTGATAAACGCATAAACAAATAAACAAATAAACAAATAAACTTTCTAATCTCCAGTTTCCGTCTCTTTCCCCAGCTTCTTAAGCTGCGCAAAGAGAAAGATGCCGGTAATGAGCGCCGAACCCAGGTCGGATATGGGTGAAGACATCCACACTCCATTCAGGCCAAAAACCATGGGTAACAGAAGCAACAAGGGAGCCAGCAGGATAAGCTGGCGCAACAGGGAGAGAAACATGGCCACTTTAGCTTTACCGATCGATTGAAAGAAATTTCCGGCGACTATTTGAAATCCCACTACAGGGAGGGCCAGCATGAAGATACGCATCCCATTGACAGCCAGCTCAAAAAGCTGCTGATCCTTAGTATTGAACAAGCGCACAATAGGTGCCGGAAAAAGTTCAACTCCCAGCCAACTGACTACTGCAACAGTAGTTGCCGAAAGGATCGCAATCTGAACTGTTTTTTTTACACGGTCATATTGTTTTGCCCCGAAATTAAACCCGATTATGGGCTGAGAAGCCATATTGATCGCTACCATAGACATGATCAGCAGAGAAGATACTGAAAAAATAATTCCCAATGCCCCCACTGCCAGATCACCGCCATGTTTAATCAATTGATTGGTAAAAAGCCCCATCACCAGACTGGATGCCATTTGCATGGAAAAAGGAGACATACCTATTGCAAATATTCTGCCTATTATCTCAAAGTCAAGTTTTAAATTTTTAAATTTTAACCGGTTAACGGCTCTTTTACTGAGAAAGTGAACAACAACCCAGATATCCAGCAGGATCATTGACAAAACAGTCGCATAAGCAGCTCCTTTAACTCCCATCCCCAAACCAAAGATAAAGATCGGGTCAAGAACCAGATTGGCTCCCGCACTCAGCAACATACTGTACATGGCGATCCGGGCATTGCCTTCAGAACGGATGACGTTGTTCAGACCAAAACCTATCATCTGAAACACGGCCCCATAAAGAATAATATTAAGATACTGCTGGGCATAGTTCATGGTTTCGGCAGTAGCTCCGAACAATTTTAATACCGGAGTCTTGATGGCAAAACCAAGAATACTGACAAACGCTGCCAGCAAAATCGTGATTGACAATCCATTACCTAATACTTTCTCAGCCCGGTCATGTTTCTTCTGACCCATGCTGATCGAAACATTCACCCCCGATCCCAGTCCGACTAACATTCCAAAAGCCATCACAATCAACATGATCGGAAAAACAGCACTGAGCCCTGATAAAGCAATGGCACCCACTCCGCGACCGATAAATATCCGGTCAACGATGTTATATAAAGAATTAACCACTACTCCCACAAAAGCCGGCACAAAGAATTTCCACATGAGCCGTCCGATGGACTTCTCACCCAGCTCCCTCGATTTTTCATCCGCTACATTACGGATGATTCTAATATTACTCATACAGGGAAATACAAACGATCCGGCTAATGTAAACTTTTCTCTTCTTTTAGCTCCTTTCGCCTTTAGCCTTTAGCCTTTACTGGTAGAGTTTAACGACTTCAAGCACTTCAGGAAGATCCATTCCGATCTTTTTCAGGAATTCGATTTTCGGTACTCCGTTATTGTTCCAGCCACGCCGCAGGTAAACAGCATCCAGTAACTTTTCATACTGCTCTTCGCGAAATTTGCGCAAAGCCCGGTGTCGTTCTTCCAGGGTCATCTTTTCGGGATCAAGACCAACAAGTTCTTTTAATTGTTTATCATACCGTTCCATACGGCTTTCATATTCTTCTAGGGTAACCGGACCGGCAGCACGGAAAGGTTGGGCATCCCACCTGCGGGTGCCAAAACCACGTCTGAGGTTAAAGATACGCTGGAAGTTATAGACTCTTTCGGAATCTTCAACCAGCTTTTTATTATCAAATTCACGACCGGTCACCGCCTTATAGATGGTCACGTAATTATCCACATGTTCCGGAACTTTGGCAGGTTCATCCGTCTCGCTATTATTGGCCGGTTCAACATCATTCCATGGAAGTTTGCATAAACCCACCAGTGCGAACCAGGTACGAAACATCGGAAAATAGTGAAGTGCTTCGGCTTTATCCTCGAACGTCGGGATTTGATTATTCACCATATCCATAAAAATCAGCCAGGCTTCATCATGTTGGGGCCCCTTATTGGTCATAGCAAAACCTCCTTGTTGGGCCAGTGACTCTTTAGAAACATATTCTGAATATTCAAGCCCTTTGTTTTCCATCCCGATATCAAAGAGAAACTGTGGATCTGCTCCATACTCTTTTTCAAAGATCTCTTTCATTTTTCTGACTCCTTTTCCGGCAATCAATCCAAAGCCTTCTCCGCGAGCCACCTGATGTAACAATTCAATAGCTGCATCGGCATTTCCAAAATGAAGATCCAGTCCTCCGGTCCGTTCTTTATTCAGGATTCCGTTTTCATAGCATTCCATCACAAAAGCGACCAGTGTACCCCATGAAATGGTATCCATTCCATAGGTGTCACAATAAAAGTTGGCTTCAATAATATAATAAGGGTCAAAAATGCCACAATTTGAACCCAATCCTGCTGCATTCTCATATTCAGGTCCGTCGGCGATCACTTCCTGGCCTTTATAGGGCCCGGTTCTCACGATATACGGATTAACGGCTTTAGAACAGGACATAGTACATCCGATCCAGCAGCCATCCGGAGTACCTTGCTGGAAAAGTGATTTCCAGACTTCCGAATCGATTTTTGGAGATTCATCATGAGCTCCGAATTTATAATTCATCACCGGAAGGAGGTCATAATCATTCATGATCTCCATCAAATGTGCCGTCCCTTTGGTTCTCATCTCACTCTGGCTTTCATCCAGTTCTCTCATTTCACGGTTGAAATTCTTGCCCCGTTCTATGATGGCATTCATATCCACCACATTATTCAGGTTTCCTTTCACTCCCGGAATTTTACAAACCAGCGCTTTGATTTTTTTATCTCTTAAAACGGTACCCGTACCTCCCCTACCGGCTTGCTTCAGGCGGACTTTACCCTTTTTACGATCGAAGAAACTGAAATTCATCATTCCCAGCCATGAGTGCTCTGCAGCCTGACCGGATGAGACCACGGAAACATTGATTTTATCCCGCTCATCATCCGCATATTTTTCGGTCAGCATATCAGCCAGCAGGTGGCTGTCTTTCGGTTCTTCGGGAGCCTCTTCAATAGTCACCTTTCCCTTTGTACCATCAATCACAATCAGCACATCACGATCAGATTTACCCTGTATCTCGATTGAATCAAAACCGGAGAACTTTACAAAAGGACCAAAGTATCCCCCTGCATTACTATCAGTTACGGAGCCACTTGCCGGAGAAAGAGTCACAACCAGGGATTTTCCGGTACCTGAATATTGTGTGATACCACCGATCGGTCCGCAGGAGATCACCAATTCATTTTCGGGGTCATTCCAGCGGGTATCCGGTTTTGTAGCATCCCACAACAATTTCAATCCGTAACCCTTACCGCCGATGAATTTCTCTTTCATTTCGACAGGCACATCCCTGATCTTAAAAGAATAGTCGGATACGTTGATGTACAGGATCTTATCTGTATAACCGCGATATAACGGAGTAACTTCATAATTGAATTCAGCAATCGGTCGGGTAGCTACCTGATTTTTTGGGATCTCCATAATTTGATTGTTTTGATTTTCTCAATGGTAACAAAAATAGTAATTATGGTGTATTGAAGCGATGTCTGATATATGATTTTAATCAACTTAACAAATGAAGCAAATAAATTATATTTGTTTCATAATGAAATTTGAAGAGATTAAATCTGTCCTTTCAGAATGCAGTGTCGGGATTGCCGGAGCCGGCGGTTTAGGATCCAATTGTGCGGCAGCTCTGGTAAGGATTGGATTAGGTCATCTGGTTATTGTGGATTTTGACCGGATAGAAGAGTCCAATCTGAACCGGCAGTATTACTTCAGAGATCAGATTGGCCAGCCAAAAGTGGTAGCTTTAAAAGACAATTTACTGCGGATCAATCCTTTTCTTGATTTGACCATCTCGCAGGAAGTGCTGATACCCGGTAATATACCCGACTTCTTTGAGGATGTTGACCTGCTGATTGAAGCATTTGACAAAGCCGATCAGAAAGCCATGCTGATTGAGACGGCACTGGCTGTATGGCCTGACCGGCCCGTTATTTCAGGATCCGGTCTGGCCGGATACGGAGATTTCGCCTCTTTGCAGATCGTACGGTCCGGCTCTCTGTATATCTGTGGTGATCAAACCCATGAAACCGGAGATGAGACACCTCCGATCGCACCTCGTGTGGGAATCGTATCCCATATGCAGGCCAATCTTGCCCTTGAACTTTTATTAAACCTTAATAGTCCCGTATCATCCGAAAGCTTTATATCATGAACCAGTCTGTTCGCATCCTGACCCTTATGACACTGGCAATCCTTGTAAGTTGCTCCACCGGTAAACAAGCCCTGCAAAAAGGCAATTACTCCAAGGCGGTTTTTCAATCGGTTGAACGACTCCGGAGAAATCCCCAAAGCCGAAAATCCCTGGAATCACTGAAGAAAGCTTATCCAATGGCTATGCGCACTTTACAAACCGAGATCAATCAAAGTCTTCGCTCGGATAATCCATTTAAATATCGTGATGCGGTTGACCGCTTTGAGATCATCAACAAGATGGCTGATGCCATACGCAGGTGTCCGGCTGCCTATGAGCTGATAGGCGAACCTGAAACCTTTCCCGGGGAACTGGCTGCCGCGAAGAAAAAAGCCGCTGCAGAAAGCTATCATGCAGCACAACTGAAATTAAATGAAGGCACCCTTGAATCGGCAAGGGAAGCCTACTACCTTTACCTGGATGCAGACCGGTTTGTACCCGGGTTCAGGGATGTGAAAAACAGAATTACAGCAGCGAGAGCCCTGGCAACTCTTAAAGTGGAAGTTGAACCGATACCGGTTCCAGGAAGATATAAGCTAAGCTCTGATTTCTTTTATAACCAAGTGTTTAACTTCCTGAATCAGCGGCTTAAAAAAGAGTTTCTTGACTTCTATACACCTAAAGAAGCTTCGAAACGAAGAAACATGGATCAAAAAATTATAATGAGTTTTTACGATTTCACGGTAGGAACCACGCACGACAGCGACAGTGAAAAAGAGATGATCAGTAAAGATTCTGTAAAAGTGGGCAGTGCCACGATCCAGGGGCACAAAGTTGATGTGTATAACCGTGTTAAGGCCAAGTATATTTTGCATAAGAGAGAAATTTCATCCACCGGATTACTCCAGGTAAAAATCCTTGATGCCCGTACCGGAAAGATACTTCGTCAGCACAAATTCCCGGGATCCTATACCTGGAGAAGCGAATGGGCTACTTACAGCGGTGATAAGCGGGCACTTTCACCACAGCAGGTTAAAATGTGTCAGGGCAAATCCGCTGTTCCCCCACCCCAACAGGATCTGTTTATTGAATTCACCAAACCTATCTTTACTCAGTTAACAAGCTTCTTCAGATCCTATTACAAAGATTTCTGACTCATATTATGAACCTGGTAATAAATAACCGCCGTGAAACCGTTCCGGATGACATTCGCACCATTAAGGACCTGCTGGATTTTAAAAAGTTTTCATTTCCGAGAATCATTGTGAGGATCAATGGAAAATTAATTCGAAAGCCGGCATATCCTGAAACCGTCATCCGTGAAAATGACCGGATTGAAGCAATCCATATGATCAGCGGAGGCTGATCCGCTGCATCAGAATCCTCTGAGAGTCATCTTGATCGTTTTAAAAAACGTTTGCGGAAAACCAGATCGGGACGCTTTCAAATTCACTTTTACCGGGTCGGGAGAATTGCAGCAATTGTACTGCTGTTAGCAACCTCCTCATTTTGGGCCATTCAACAAATAAATCATCACAGACAAAAAATATCACTGAAAGCCGTTAGTCGGGATATACAGGAAGTGACCGGTAAATACGTAAAAAAGCGGTCTTCTATCTCAGTGGACGCCAATTTAAGTGATATCAAAATTTTCATCACAAAATAATAATCCCGGTCATATTAAAAATCCTGCATCCCGGGGTGCAGGATTTTTTTTAATTTTATCTTTTGCTTTTCAGCTGCTTGCAAAGCATGATACATTCCGAAAATGACTGTACCCGATTGGTTACCATTAGATAATGCAGCAAAAATCTTTCCGGCGGTGTACAATCGCGAAAGGACTTCTGTCTTCAGGCTGACTGCAGAAATAGATCGCCCGGTCAGGTATAGTACGTTGTTAAAAGCCCTTAAAATCGCCCAGGAAAGAGTACCCTATTTTACCGTTCAGTTGCGCCGGGGGTTTTTTTGGTACTGGTTGGATTACGAATCACCCGGAATCCCTGTTATGGCTGACCTGCAGCCCCCCTGCCGTTCATTCAGATTCTCCAACCGGCAACAGCCCCAGGTGCGGGTATTGGTACGTGACAATCAGATTTCATGTGAATTTTTTCATGCCCTCACCGACGGAAGCGGTGGAATGGTATTTCTGAGAATTCTCATTGCCGCATATGCAAAAACAGCCGGAATCCCCCTGCCCGAATCCGAAGCCGGTCTGTTAAACGGTACCTGCGGGCAGGAAGAGACCGAAGATGCCTATAATCGTTATTTCGACCCCAATCTGCCGGCACCGCCACAGATAAAAAAAGCCTATCACCTTCCCTTCCCCAAACGCCAAAAACCCAGATACCAGGTGCTGCCGATTGAAATACCCGCCACACTGGTTAAAAAGAAAGCCAAAGAGCACAAGCTTACGGTAACAGAATACCTGGTATCTGTCTATTTCTGGGCCATGCAGGAAGCTTATCACCAGTTCCCGAACCGCGGGTATCTGAAAAGACGCAGTGTAATCCGTATTCAGATACCGGTTAACCTGAGAAACTTTTTTCAGAGTAAGACCCTGCGAAATTTTGCCATTTTTGTAGTTCCTGAAATTGATATGCGCCTGGGTCATTACTCTTTCGCTGAAATCTGCCGGGTTGTACATCACCGTGTACAGCTTGAAACAGACCCCAAATTGCTTAAAAGAGTGATCTATAGAAATGTGCGAAATGAAAAGAGCTTTTTCATCCGTATCATTCCGCTCGTAATAAAAAACAAAGTACTCTCTTTCTTCTTCTTCCGTAGCGGAATATCGATTTATTCAGGATTGATTACTAATCTTGGTCGTATCGAATTTACCGGTGAATTTGGTAATTTTGTCAGGAGGATGCGATTTTATCCTCCTCCGCCTGACCATACGAAGATTGCGATTGGTATGATCACGTTAAACCAAAAAATGGTGATTACTTTTGGAAGTATCACCGACAGTAAGGCACTGGAAAAATTATTTACAGGATTTTTAATACGAGAAGGTATCCCGGTAAAACTGATAAACCCTTAACTTATGAATCGCTGTCCGCAATGCGGGGTCGAACTTGAGTCATCTTACCAGACCTGTCCGCTCTGTAATGAACCCCTGACCTTAAAAAAAAATGAGAAAATTGTCTTACAACCAGTCTACCCGGGACAGAAACGGCCTTTAAACACACATGAAAAATTACATCTCTTCTGGGAATTGGCAGGCATTCTGCATTTTTCCGGCCTGGTCGTCACTTTTCTGGTTGATCTGATTCTTCATGGTAAACCCGGATGGTCATTATATACTATTACGGGTATCACCGCATCCTATGTGTACATCACCCTGCTTATTTTTCTAACCCGGAAAACATTCTGGTTTCTGGCAGGACTACTGGCTAATACTCTGGCACTCCTTTTTGTTATTGACTGGTTGCATAACAGCATTTCCTGGTTTATTATCCCGGGCCTCCCGCTTGCCGGTTTTTTTATTCTCCTACTCGGACTGGTCATGGTATTTATCCGGCTTACCCGACAAAGAGGATTCAATGTCATAGGAGTCGTTTCACTTGCCATAGGGATTTATATCATGCTTATTGAACTCTCCATTGAGATGACTCATGGCGTCCCGCTGAAATTATCCTGGTCGGTGATTGTAGCTGCTGCTATTCTTCCATTCTCACTGATTCTGTTTTATTTTCATTACCGGTTGAAAAGAGGTACCAATTTGCAGCGGTTTTTTCATGTTTAATATTCTAACCTGTTCATGATCAAGACTTTCTTAAATAAAATACTCCATTTGATCCGGAATAAATATTTTCTGAGCTTTCTGGTTTTTATGATCTGGATCGCGATCTTTGACCAGCATAATTTACTGGATCGTATCAAAACCCATCGCCATTTAATTCAACTCAGGAAGGATACTCTTTTTTATCACAATAAAATTAAAGCAAACCATACCCTTATCCGGGAACTCAAAACGAGCGATCAGAACCTGGAGAAATTTGCCAGGGAACAATACCTTATGAAAGCACCCGATGAAGATGTTTTTGTCATCCTGAAAAAATCAGAAATCGAAAAAGAGGATAAGGTCAGGTGACCCTTCTCACACCGCGGTTTTGTTCGTACTTCCTGAAAATCCTTACTAATTCAACAGGGTCCGAAAAATCCGGATAAACCATCCAACCCGTTTTATCAGAAAATTCTCTGCATGCCGCAGTGACCGGCACTTTTTGAAATCCTCCCCGGCAACTTTGGTTTAAGTAACGAAGTACGCTGAATACATTAAAAGAATGAAAGAAATGTCTCCTGTAAGTCTCCGGTGAGGATGAATGATGCCTGATTCTGATCCATTCTCCGGGCAATCCCGAAGCCTGGAGAAAATGATTTAAAGGATCCGTACACCAATGATTCTGAGGTAACGCAAGAATCTCTGTATCGTTTAACTCTCTGATCTCATCAACACGTGAAAAAAGCAGCTTCAGCGGCTGAAACAATTCAAACGGATAGGTCTCCATCATTTGACCGCTTTGATGTAATTGCTGCATAGTGGCTCCGGTACCGAAAACCACCCGGTCAGAAATTCTCGGAGAGGGCATAATGGTTACTCCGTTATGCTCCCAGAACTGTCCTAAAGCAGCAATTTTATGCAGAAAATAAAAATCCTCCCCGGCCTGGTGCCTTCCCATCCCTCCAGACTGGCAATAGGCATCAGCCCTGAATGAAAATGAAGAACCTACCGTATGAATGGCCTGGGGATGGCGTATCCATTCGAGGCAGCTTTTAAAATACCTGAGATGTAATTCATAGCCGGCGATAAGGGATGAAAACCCTGTCTCTTTTTCATCTAAAGGATGCTCAAAATAGTGATTACATCCCCGTGCCCTGGGATGCGTACTATAAAATTCAACCAGCTTTATTATAAAATCCGGAGTACAAATACTGTCGGCATCAAATGAAATAATGATACCATCCGGCCGGCCGGTTTGTGAGAAACGGCTAACCGCGGTGTCAAAACCAATCTTTCGTGCCCATCCCACACCAGCATGTTTAAC
>JAGHDB010000144.1 GCA_021160155.1 Bacteroidales bacterium
ATCTGCTCCCTGTCAAGATACACCGGACCTCCGAAATTCTCAGCATAAAAGCTGATCTGCATCTGGTCTTCAAAAAGAGCCATCCGGGTTTCAGCATCCCGTGCATTTTGAGCAGTTGCAATCAGACCCCATTCTTTAATTAAAATGATACGTGGCGAATCACCTTCATTTTGATCCCGGAAATCGGCCAACCCCTTTTCAAATGCTTTCAGTATGCTTTGAGGATCATTCTGTTCGGCATCAACAAACAGATAGGCAGCACCGTTATATTTGACGTGGTCAAAGCAGAAAGGTTGCCCCACTTTCTCAAACTGCCTGCGACCGGCGGTAAAATAATCAATCAGCGCATTTCGGCGGACACACAGGATTTGGAGATGTTTATTTGAAAGCATCATTCGTATGGCCGGCAGTATTTCAGTAGTTGCATCAGGTCCCGGTAATGTTTCAATGGCCATCTCATTTTGAACCAACGGGCGGATTTTTGTAAAAATTTGTTCAAACCGTGCATCAATCTCTTCAGGAGTATCTCCGCTTACGATCACTCCGTGGTTTTTTAAAAAAATAAATACAGGATCCCTGTGGTAGCGTTTCCGGTATTGCTTCAATTCAACATTTACTTGTAAAAACAGGGATAATCCGGGATACCGGTAGGGAATCAGGAGTGCCCGGTCACCGAAAAGTTGTTGTACTGTTTGATCGGCATTCCGACTGCATACCAGGGCATTGACCAGGGTCGGATGAGTATGTACCACAAAAGGTTGTGGTAAAATAACATGCAGCAAAGCTTCTACCGAAGGTTGTAACCGGGATGCAGGGTCAATAACCGACCGAAGCAAATCTGCCTTAGCCTTCTCAAAATCAATATCCGGATTGTTACTGTATTTTTTTTCAAGCAGTTGCTCCAGCTTTTTTCGATCGCACTGCACCAAACTTTTTTCAGTCATACTGCCTAACCTGGTGCCGCTGGCTTTCAGCCAGACAAACCGGTTATCTTTATAAGAGGTATTGCCACCGGCGGCCAGGGTCTGTTTCTTGTCATTTCCCAGTTTTCTGGAAAGATCTATTAATTGTTTTATCTCTTTTTTCATCTGATCAATCAATTTGGTTAAGAAACCGGTTGATGAGGGTTGATCCCATCCGGATGAAATTTTCTTTCTGTGCCGTTTTACATCGGCCATTTGCATCCAGATATCCCTCTTTCCCCTCCCGACGCAGTTGTTGATGGGCCGCCAGCACAGATGCTCCTTCAAAATTAACCTGCAAAAGAAAATCATCCAGTTTCACTCCTCCCCTGGCTGTTACTTTCATGGGGAGCATTTCAGGAGTATTGTGTTCTGTACCAAAAGTAATCAGGAGGTTCCGTTCGTTCAGAAAGCGGACAAATTTCCGCAGGATATTTATATCATTCCGTCCCGGTATAAATTCGACTGCACGCACGCCAAGCTCTGTCAGATGTTGAAACAACAGCTCCGGATTCTGTTCAAACTCAGTGAAATGCCCTTGTGGGTCATCCAACAATACCGGGTAGCAGGGAATTCCCCCTCCATCAATAATAATCCGGATCAAATCTGAAACAGGCAGAAAAGAGTGTTCGTCTTCAGGTACAAAAACAGCACCTCCCGCTTTCAACAATCTGCTTCTTAATTCATTTTCAAATGCATTGATATTAGTCAGGTTGGCTTTCGGAGGCTTTCCCCCATAGAGAAGGGTTAAAAAAGTCCGTTTTTCCTCTTCACTACCGAAAGCATCCACGATCATGACCCGTAATGCCTTGGCAATATGCCGCTCCCTGACCAGCTCTTTGGCGTAACGTGACCGGATCTCCTCGTAACTCAACCGAAACGGAGCATGAACAGATTGTAGCAGGGCATTCACATTATTCATCATTTCACGGATCTGTTGCTGGCTTTCCTTAATAACATTATTGAGTTGCTTCAGGGTGCGGGTTGAAAACGAGACCGGATAATCGAGCCCTTTTCCGCAAAAATAGGTCCGCCCGGGATTGGCCGGATCATTGACCCGGATGTTCTGTTTCTGCTCTCTCTTCAACAAACCTACAAATTCAATATTAAACAAGGGGTAGATGGTGTATTGATGAGCCAGCCTGTTAAACTCAGAAAAACCGTCTGTGACAAAAAAGTCGTTGATTCCCAGTACTTTTATCCCTTCATCATAAGCCCGGAGAAAAGCCTCTTCTAAAGATTTAAAAGCACTGAATGAATAGGGTGTATGGATATGGGAATTAACCGGGACCATGGTTACTGCTTTTCCTTAAGCACCAGATCGCTCACTCCATTCAGCACATACTTCGGCCGGTAGGGGAAATCACCAATTTCATTTTCCCGTGTAATTCCACTCAACACCAATAGTGTGTCAATTTCAGATTCAATCCCGGCGATGATATCGGTATCCATCCGGTCGCCAATGATGATTGAATTCTCACGGGTACATTGAATTTTTTTTAGTGCATTGCGCATCATCAGAGGATTAGGCTTACCGATAAAATAGGCTTTTTTACCGGTAGCCATTTCGATCGGCGAGATCAGGGCTTTGGTAGCCGGAGCGATTCCGTTTTCAATCGGACCGGTCACATCGGGATTGGTACCGATCAGTTTGGCTCCTCTCAGCACCAGGTTCACTGCCCGTTCAATTGAATCATAATTATAGGAGGAGGTACCTCCGAAGATCACGTAATCGGGATCAATATTATTCATAGTATATCCCACATTATAAAGGGCATTAATGAGACCTGCCTCTCCCACGATAAAAGCACTCCCTTTCGGTTTCTGACTATGCAGTAACATGGCAGTTGCCAGTGCACTGGTATAAAAAACGGTTTTATCCACTTTGATACCCAGGCGCATCAATTTCTCCTGTAACTCCTTGGGAGTCTTATCACTGGCATTGGTCAGAAAGAGAAAGTTCTTTTTCTCCGCCACCAGCCAGTCGACAAACTCCCTGGCCCCGGGAAGGACTTTATTTCCGTGATAAATCACGCCATCCATATCAATAATGTAGCCCGATTTGTTTCGAATATTTCCAATTATTTTTTTTCGATCCTGCATACGATTTATTTTTATAGTTAAACTCCGGCCGTTTTTCTTCGCAACAATTCAGCTGCAGTAAAGTTAGTGGTTATTTGGTGACCCCGGAGAGGTAAAATATATTCATGGATAGCATCCAGCATCCATTCGGGTTGCGGAAAGAAATAATCCTCCAGTTCGTGTGCCGGGATGATCCAGTTTCTGGCACCTACCACTACCGGAGGCCCATCCAGTTCATCAAAAGCCAGTTCGGTTATGGTTTGTGCCATCTCTTTCAGGAAGGAGCCCCGTTCTGAAGCATCACTGGTTAAAAGTATTTTACCGGTTTTCCGGACTGATTTCAGCACCAATTCGTAATTAAACGGTACCAGGCTGCGGGCATCAATTACTTCACAGGATATTCCGTATTTATCTTTAAGGATATCAGCTGCTTTCAGCGCATTGTACAATGTTGCCCCGATGGATAAAATGGTCAGGTCACTCCCCTGCCGTTTCACATCAGGCTCCCCGAGGGGGATTTCATAATATTCTTCGGGCACTCCTCCTTTGTGAAACAGTTCTCCCACGTCATAGATACGCTGACTTTCAAAAAAGATCACCGGGTCTGTTCCCTGAAGCGCTGCATTCATTAATCCCTTGGCATCATACGGAGTAGCCGGAAAAACCACTTTCAGTCCGGGTATATGTGCTACCAGTGATGACCAGTCCTGCGAGTGTTGTGCACCGTATTTTGATCCTACGGATACCCGGATGACGACCGGCATTTTAATCAGGTTACCGCTCATGGCCTGCCATTTGGGGAGTTGGTTAAAAACTTCATCACCCGACCGGCCCAGGAAGTCGCAATACATAATCTCAGCAATCACACGGCCGCCTGACATCCCGTAACCGATGGCGGTACCCACAATCGCTCCTTCAGCGATCGGGGTATTGAATAAACGATGATAAGGAAGTGCTTCGGTAAGCCCGCGATATACGGCAAATGCCCCGCCCCAGTCGCGGTTCTCTTCTCCGTAAGCAATTAATGTCGGGTCTTTATAAAACCGATCCAGAATCGCTTCAAAAATACCGTCCCGCAACTGGTAAGTTTTTAATTTAGAAAACGGTTTCCCGTCAGCATCCAGGGCAAACCGCTCTTTCCTGGCAATCTGTTGTACACGGGGATTCTCTTCAATAGCCATTAATACTTCAGGTGAGCGTTCTTCCATCCGGTCTGACGACTCGTATGAAAACATTTTGCTTCCGATCAGTTCAGGGTGTGCTGCCAGATCCATCCGTGGTGAGATTTCGTCATCAATTGCCAGTTGCATGATCTCTTTAATGACAGATGCTATCTGATCTTGCATCAATCCCAGATCATCCTGAGAACAGACTTTATTGGATACCAACTCTTTGCCGAAACCGGCAATTGAATCTGCTTTTTGCCAGGCTTCAATCTCCTCTTTTGAACGGTAAGAAGAG
>JAGHDB010000004.1 GCA_021160155.1 Bacteroidales bacterium
CTTCACAATTGCACCGGGTCAACAAACCCGGAAAAGTATCCGGGAAGGAAACCGCCAGTATAAAAATGAAAAATATGACCAGGCTGAAATCGCATACCGCAAAGCGCTAAATGATACACAACTTAAAAATATAGCCGGCTTTAATCTTGGCGATGCACTATACCGTCAAAAAAATTACAAAGATGCCGGTAATCAATTTGATGCCATTGCCCAAATGCACCACTCTCCGGATGATGCGGCAAAAGCCTACCACAACCTGGGTAACAGCCTGCTGCAAGCCGGTCAAATCAGGGAAAGCATTGAAGCATATAAAAACGCACTCCGGCAAAAGCCCGATGATATGGATACCAAATACAACCTGGCCTATGCCCGCTATCTGCTGAAAAAACAAGAACAACAGAAACAGAAACAAAAACAAAAACAACAAAATAAGAACCAGGATCAGAAAAAAAATCAGGATAAGCAACAGAATCAGAATCAAAATCAAAACCAGCAACAGCAACAACAACAACAACAGCAGCAGAACAATCAGAAACAACCCAATAATCAAAACCGGAAACCACAAAAAGCCATAAAGATATCTCCCCGGGATGCCATGAGATTACTGGCAGCACTGGCCAACGATGAAAAAAAAGTGCAGGAAAAAGTTAAAAAAGAAAAAGCAAAAGCCAACCGGGTACGAACGCTTAAAGATTGGTAATCAAATATATAGTAGTTTTTGTGAACAACTTACGTTATATATTGCTCTTTACATTGATTGCCGTTTCGATCAACGCCAATCAATTGTACGCACAAAACCAGGTCAGCTTTGTCGCATCCGCTCCAAGTGCAGTTAACCTGGGAGAGGTATTCAGGATCTCCTATAGTGTAAATCAAAAACCGGATCAGTTTAACGGTCCGCGTATTGACCACTTTCAATTTAATGGTCCGATGCTCTCAACCAATATGAGTACCCAGATCATCAACGGCAAGATATCCCAGTCCTCTTCCTACGTATATAATTACACCCTGCAAGCTACTCAGGTCGGCGTTTTTACCATTGCCCCGGCAGAGATCCGAATAAAAGGTAAAACATACCATTCAAACAGCCTGAAAATTGAAGTGGTTAAATCACAGGCAACCAATCAGCACACCAATCGTTCTGCCGGCCAAAATAATCCAGGTACATCTGGCAGGCAGATAGCAAACAAAAGCCTTTTTGCCCGGGTTGAACTGGATAAAAAAAATGTATTTAAAGGAGAACAGATCATCGCCACTATAAAAATCTATTCCCAGGTAAACCTGGCCCGGTTCGGCGATATCAAAATGCCTTCATACAGTGGTTTCTGGACGCAGGAAATTCCTACTCCGGATCAAGTCTCCTTACATCGCGAAAACGTCAACGGAGTTATTTACAACGTGGGAACCATCAAACAAACCGTTCTGGTTCCCCAGCAAACCGGAACCCTGACTATTGAACCCTTCGAGCTTGAATGCTATATCAATCTTCCCAGGCAACGGCCCGGTTCGTTCTTTGACGATTTTTTCAATAACGATTTCTTTGGCACTACCAGAACTACTGTTAAAAGAATTAAAAGCCCTGAAGTTAAAGTAGAAGTAAAACCACTGCCTCCTGCATCTCAAAACTTTAATGGTGCTGTCGGTCAGCTGTCCGTAACCACAACCGTTGATCACATGCAGGTAAAGACCAATGATGCGATTACCTATAAAGTTATCGTAAAAGGTAAAGGAAACCTGAAACTGATAGACCTCCCCCCAATTGACTTTCCGGCAGATTTTGAAGTATATGACCCGAAAACAACTAATAATACAAATGCTTCTCTTCAAGGAATCTCCGGAAGCAAAACTTTTGAATACCTGATAATTCCAAGACATCCGGGTGAATACCAGATACCCTCCTGGAAATTTACCTATTTCGACCCTGCATCAGGTAAGTATATAAACCGCACGCTGCCAGCCTGTAAAATTACGGTAGCAAAAGGGAAAGACGAAAATTCAACCGTAGTCTCAGGTAACCTGGGAAAAGAAGATATTCGGCTGCTTGGTAAGGATATACGTTTTATAAAAAACGATTCTTCCCGTTTTAATACCATTGGAAAAACTTTCTACGGATCAGCACTTTTTAAAGGACTCTATCTTTCAATCCTGTTAATCTGGATATTATTATTCGTTGCACGACGCATCAAAGCCCGCAGAATGGCTGATACAGAAGGATTAAAATTCAGAAAAGCCTTTATAATCGCACACCGTCAACTCTCCAGGCTGCATGCCCGGATGAAAAAAGGAGACGAAGAGCATTTGCCCGAATCATTACTTAAAATCATCTGGAAATATCTCGGTGATAAACTGAACCTTGATTTCTCTGTACTTGAACCAGAGAGTGTAAAAAACCAACTGACCGAAAGCGGAATAAATGAAGATGAAGTCAATCGGTTAATCAGTCTGATTGAAGAGTGTCAATTTTACCAATATGCACCCGGACTGAAAAAGGCTGATTACAACAACCTTATTAATCAGACAAATAAGATATTATCACAAATAGATCGCTTGATGAATAAAACAAAATGAAGGCTTTCTTTATAACCATATTTTTAATGTCAGCCTGCCTCGGCAGTATATCCGGACAGACGGATGAATCAACTCATCGTTTTCAGCAGGCGAATCAATATTACCTGAATGAAGATTACCAGCATGCCCTTGAAAGTTACCAACAGATTCTTCAGTCAGGATATGAATCTGCCGAACTTTACTATAATATGGGTAACGCATACTATAAGCTGAATAAAATCCCGTCGGCCATTCTTTATTACGAGAAAGCACTGGTTTTAAAACCCAACGATGAGGATATCCGGTTTAATCTCTCTCTTGCCAACCAACTAACCACTGATAAGATTGAAACTCTCCCACAGTTTTTCATCTCAAGATGGTATCGTTCATTGACCGGTTTACTCGATGAAAAAGGCTGGTCATGGATCAGTATCGCCGCATTCTTACTCTTTATGATTTCCCTGATGTTTCTGCTCCAAAACAGATCATATCGTTTCAGAAAGATTTTCTTCACAGGCACCGTAATGTTCTTTATTATAGCACTATTCTCATTCGCCTCAGCCCGGAAACAATTTCTCAGGCGCATACATCCGCAATATGCTATTATCTTTACACCAAGTATCACGACTAAAAGCACACCGGACGAAGGCGGAACCGACCTGTTCATTTTGCATGAAGGGACAAAAGTGCATATTGAAGATCAAATTGGAAACTGGATCGAAATTAAAATGGCTGACGGCAACTCCGGCTGGATTCCTGAAAAAGCTTTACGGGTCATATAACTACACTGCATGAGAACATTTTCAACCGGGGTATTCCTGGCGGCTTTTTTACTATTCATACTTTTTGACCTTTTCGCTTTTAAAGGATGTATGCGGGCATGCTTTAGAAAGAGTCAAAAAAGAAGAAATGTTTTTTCGATCATTTACCGGGCATTCTCTATCATAGTTCTCGTACTCTTACTACTATTCTATTTCGATTACCATCGTCATCCGGCCGATCCGGTAAAATTTAAACGGATGATGGACTTCAACGGTCTTTTCATAGCCCAGTTACTGCCAAAAATAGTCATCGCTGTGGTACGTATTATGCTTGACCTCTATTCCGGTGTGACACTATTGTTTATAAAAAAATCCCCAAAAAGAAAGACAAAATTACAAGGTGCTTCAAGAAAGATCTCCCGCGGAGATTTTATTCAACGTGCAGGGATTATCATTGCTGCCATACCATTTATAGGGGTGATTCACGGAATCGGCTGGGGCAGGTTTAATTTTACCCTGCACCGGAAAAAGGTATTTCTCAAACACCTGCCCGACTCATTTGAAGGATTTACAATCGTGCAACTTTCTGATGCACACCTGGGCAGTTTCCCGAATCAAAAAGAGCGTATTGCACATGTATTTAAACAGGTAAATGACCTGAAACCCGACCTGATCGTTTTTACGGGTGATATGGTCAACAATTTCTCTAATGAGATAAGTGGCTGGGTACCTGTATGGCAAAAATTACACGCACCATACGGCAAGTTCTCCGTTCTTGGCAATCATGATTACGGGGGATATTCAGATTGGCCATCACCACAAGCCAAACAGCGTAACCTGCAAGAAACCATCCGTCAGGAAAAAGAGATGGGATTTCAGGTTCTTATGAACCAGTCGGTTAGGATTGAAAAGAACAAACAAACTCTTTACCTGGCAGGTGTGGAAAACTGGGGGCGGAAACCGTTCCCGCAAAGAGGTCGCCTTGATCTGGCATTAAAAGGAATACCTGATGATGCTACAACCATTTTGTTGTCACATGATCCCAATCACTGGAATGATAAAGTATTACGTAAAGTCCCTGTTGATCTGACCCTTTCCGGGCATACCCATGGTTTTCAGTTTGGATTTGAATGGGGACCGGTCAGGTTCAGTCCGGTTCAACTCCGGTATAAGCGATGGGCAGGATTATACCATGAACAGGAACAATACCTTTATGTTAACCGGGGACTTGGTTACCTGGCATTTCCAGGAAGAGTCGGAATCTGGCCTGAGATCACACTTATTGAATTGACCGGTAAAACAGAGATCAGTTAATAGAAAAACCCACCAGCGGCCATACCTTCCAGCGGTTTTCCAGGGGCAAATAAATGATCCGGCAACCTCCGTTAATAGCCGCTCCGATCCGTAAGAGAAAAAAATCTGCTGTAAGATCCAGTCCGCTTGATAATGAAGCAAGTGCTAAAGATTTAGTAAACGCCAGATCAGTAAACAAATTAGCCTTCAATCTCTTTAAATATAACAAACTACCCACATTCCAATCCGGATAAAGAAACGGAAATCCATAATCCATCCTGACATTATACGGATAAAAGAGATCCGGCCCGCTCACACCTCTGGGCAAATCCCATGACTGAGCAGGAAATTGAGAAGGAGACAAATTGAAATAACCTGAAGCATACATCCTGATACTGTGCTGCGGTAATAATCCGGGAAGATAAAATTTTGACCACATCATCAGCGATGCCTGATGACCTGACGGATTATAATGAGTAGTCATATTGGCCCTTACACCCCACTTGGGATACAGATCCCTGTGACTTTGCCTTCTTAAGATATACCCACTGACAATTGCACCTGCCAGATAATCTTCTTTCAACAGCAAACCTGATTGCAACACCCTGTTCTGATGAGCCACCAATGCAACAGAGAGTGAAAGATTACGGTACCAGATCCCCGAAGAGAAATTAAGAGGTATGGTCACCGTTGCATGCATCCATTGCGACCAGCTGTTATAATGTCCCAAAGTTCCCTCTCCTGCCAAACTATCGAACACCGGCCCACCTGCAAAACTCATTGTAATCTCAGGAAACATTCCGGTATAATGAATGTTGGCCACCATTTGATGCATCGACCTGCTAAAAAGATATTGATATCCTCCCCAGACCGACAGGGTATTTAATTCATTTTGGGACATCAGTACCACTCCGGGATTAACCTGGTACCCCACCGGATCAATATACACGGGTGCCCAGGAATGAAAATGCAGTAATCTTCTCCACCGGGGATATGGCTGAATCTGAAAAGTCGTATCAGAAAGTATCTTATCAACAGGCACTTCACCCGGTGTGCGTTGCACGAGTGCGTTCATCGGCTCATCCAGATCAGGGATCTGACGGATCTTTTCAGGTTTCAGATTTTTAAGTTCTGTAGCGGCAGGACGAAATCCATTAACAGAATAAACTGAACAGAACAGCTGATTGCCGGATATCACCGGATAGCTGACGCCCTGAGAATGACCTCCGATGAGAGAGAGACCGGAACCGTCGAATTTCAGTTGGTAAAGCCCTTCAGTTGAACCCACAGGTGCAGTAAAAATGAGCCGGTTATCTGCCACGGCCAAATGATTTACCTCTTTATAGGTAAAATCACGAATCACGGCTATACGATCCTGACCCGTGACCCAACGGATCAACTTTCTGCCATTCACCCCGGTTAAAAAAGCATATACTCCCGAACCGTTCAAATCCCATACCGGACCGGTAAAGTGTTCAAAAGGCGGGGCATCCACTTTACTCATGATTATTCCGGATAAACGGCTAATAATTAATAAACTACTCCGACCGGTCACTGATTCTTCCACTACGGCAATCCTTCCGGCTGAAGGAGAAAGTGCAGGCTGAAAATAACGAGTCTGATGAGTA
>JAGHDB010000113.1 GCA_021160155.1 Bacteroidales bacterium
CTGAAACGATTTTGAGGGTTTGTAGGTGGAAACAGTGATTTCGCCGGCTGGGTGATCTCAAAAAGAATGCGGGCGGATAGAATTTCTGTTGATGTCTGCCTGTACTCAACAAGTCCGTTCTTACTGAAGTCATACAAGGTTACTAATGGTTATCTCTGATTCTGTTCCAATTGATGAAAACTGATCCAACTGCTTGCAGATTACCGTATGAAAAATAAACCTCCTACTTTGCCCGATAAGTTCTATGAACCGACCCAGTGCGGACTCTCATGCTGGGTATCGTAGGACGGGGGAAAGTGTATTTGCCCCGTCCTGCGATTGGTTGATCAATTTTGATTCTTCAGATGTTCTTCACCCTCTTCTTACTGATAGAGAGAGGTGATAAAACACCCGCCAGAGTCGTCTGAACCACCGTCTTCAGTCTCTACTCGTTTAACGGCGATAGTGAGTCTCGGATCGTCTCCACCCGAACCTCCCGACGTAAACACTATTACGGTTTTATCAGGACTCATAATACCTTCAAAAGAGTTTCCATCTGCGGATGTAATAATACCATTGGAACCAATAGAGAGTGTCGCGGTTCCTTCCAGAGTCTGTTCATCTGAATCTGTTCCGTTAAAGGCAAGCTTTCCGGAGCCGTCTATGGCCGCATCGCCTCGTTCCCATCCTTCCCAATCTGCCGCGTTATCTGAAGAGTAAATTGCATGGATTTTCCAATCGCCTTCAAGATCGGCTGTGGTAAATGAAGTCTCCGTTTGCTTGACAAGGATCGCAAGTTCCGGATTGTCACTCGAATATTCATCTGTAAGTACTATTATATTTTTATCAGGACTCATGATCCCTTCAAGGGATTCCTCTTCTGATTCTGACAACGTAACGATACCGTCTGAAGAAATAGAAAACGTTACCTCTTTACCAATAGTTCCGGAGTCTTCATCAGAATTCTCCATTTCGCCAAGAGTAAACACTCCAATGCTGTCGGCGGTCATATCTATCCGTTCCCATCCTTCCCATCCGGTAGCTGAGGAAGAAATGAAATGACCTATCCAATCGCCTTCAAAATCGGCTGTGGTAAATGAAGTCTCCGTTCGCTTGACAAAGATCCCAAGGCCCGGATTGTCGTCTATACCCGGATATCCCGATGTAACTACTATGAAATCCTTATCGGAATTCAGAATACCTTCAAAAGAATTATCTGTCGGCATTGTGATGATGCCATCGGAATCAATAGAAATCGTTGCCGTTTCACCAATACCTACGGAATGTTCATCTGAATCTTCTATGTTACTAGGAGAAGCCGTTTCTCCGTCTACGGCCATATCGGCTCGTTGCCATCCTTCCCAGTTCTCAGCTGAAGAGAAAATTGCATGTGATTTCCAATCGCCTTCAAGATCGGATTGTGAAAAAGAATCTGCAGCAAACGATAAATTGACAGCAGAAAGCAATAAAATTAATACACATAAGACCCCGGTAATAACGTTGAATTTCTTTGCATATTTTCCATTTTCCGCTTTTTGCATCTTTACCTCCCTTTGATTATGTTAATAGATTGAAGTGATTGGCGCATTTACATGTCCGATCCTTCAAAACCGTGAGAAACCCAACAAAAGTGTGGATAATATACTTAGCTGGTATTTCCCTTACAAAAAAACAAAAGCCCCATCCCTCATTTTGAGAAACAGGCCTTTAAGATAACCAGACCATAATTCCCCCTCCAAAGGACACCAGTTCAGAACCTTATGTGATATATGACACATTAAAGATCAAAGAGTCATTTTCTTAACTCCATCACGATGTTGTGTCAAGAAATATTACAGCGAAGCTTTCGAAAGGTAATCATTAATACTCAGATGAAATACATCTAAGAAATTATAGGTGGAGACAGCGATTTTGCCAGCTGGTTAATCTCGAAAATCATACAAATAGAATTTCTATTGATGTCTTCCTGAAATGTCGTTTTTCTTATTTTTCAATTCACACAACATTTCACTTTGGCCCATACTATGGGGTAAGGCCAAATCATCATATTACAGCAACAAACATCATTTTTTTCTTGACATCTTGTTCGTATTCCTTTATTTAGGCGCCGCTTTAGAGGAACTATCAATTTATTACAAGAGGTTAACCATGAACGAGGATTTGCCGTTACATCGGTATGCCATTTTGGCATGCTGGTTGTTATTCATCACAGGAACGATCGCTCTTTTTATAATTCCGGGAATATCCCACAATTATAACCGGTTTCAGCCATCGAATTACTATTCAACATATCGGGCAGCTATCTTTCAACAGCAGGCAGAAGAACCGGTTTATCTGTTTCACGCGATTATACAGGAAGCCTCGAATCGCTATCAGGTCGATCCGGCGCTCATAAGGGCTATCATTATGGCGGAATCCAGTTACAATCCCAGGGCCATCTCCGGGAAAGGGGCACGCGGACTAATGCAACTCATGCCCGCAACGGCAAAGGCCCTCGGGGTGGAAGACAGCTTTAACCCCGAACATAATATATACGGCGGAGTTAAATATTTTAAACAACTCCTCGACAG
>JAGHDB010000353.1 GCA_021160155.1 Bacteroidales bacterium
AAAAATGATAAAGTAAAAGATATGTATTATTTCAACCGTAAAAATTTCAATCCGGACGGATGCGAATGATCGGAATAAATCCGTATCGTAGCTTTCTGAAAATCTGACGGCTCGCATTCATAAATATTGACGAATTTTTGTGGATTACGATCCACCAGGGGGAACCAGGTATTTTGGATCTGAATCATAATCCTGTGGCCGGGTTTAAAAGTATGAGCCACATCTGTCAGGACATATTTGATCCGTGTGATTTTGCCGGGCACAAATGGCTTGGGTTTTTCAAAGCTGTTCCGGTACTTTCCGCGGAAAATATCTCCCCGCACCAACATCTCGTATCCACCCAACGGCATCTTGATATCCTGATCGGGCAGCGGTTGCGCGCTATCCGGAAAAACATCAATCAATTTTACTACAAAATCGGCATCCGTACCGGTGGTGGTAACATACAGATCGGCTGTCAGCGGTCCGGTCATACTGACCTCCTCATCCAGCGGATCTGTCTGGTAAGTCATGACATCGGGCCGGCGTGAGGCGAATCGCTGATCATCATCCATGTATGAAGTGGTTCGGCGAAGATGGACATCCTGGGTATAAGGTACCGGATGCATGGGATCCGATACATATTCCACGTAATTTTCAGTGGCTTGCGGTTTGTCAAATCCCAATCCGCCGTCAGGTAACAGGTAAATGGATTGTGCTTTACTCTCTTTCGGGGGCCAGGATGAAAACTCCCTCCATTCATTAGCGCCGGTCATGAAAATCGTAGCCTCAGGAAGGGTCATCTCACCCTCCCCCTTAAGGTAATAATTGAAAAATTGCACCTCCACCTCATGAAAGTGATCGTTGGCATTCAGGCCCCAGTACATATTTCCCAGGTGTGTTCCGTTTTTTCCGGCCCATTGGCCGTGTGACCAGGGTCCCATGACAAAAATATTATCTGCTTTCGGATTCTGTTTCTCAATGGCTTTATAGACATGCTGCGATCCCCAGCAATCCTCCGCGTCAAACAATCCGCCTACCGTCATCACAGCCGGTTTGATTTTTTTCAGGTAGGGTCGCGGATCGGTTGATTTCCAGTACGCATCATAATTTGGATGCTTCTGTATCACATCCACATAACTCTTCGGATTCGGATAATACTTTTCGATTAATTGTTTGACGGTGGGCGTACGCATGAAAAATTCATAATTATCCCGGGTACCCCATTTTATTGAATGGCCGGTGTTTTGTCTTGAAGGTTTTGGATGTTCTTCCCCGAAAAAAGAATAAAAAGAAAAACCATCCAGTATCATCAGTGCCCCGTTATGATGCCAGTCGTCTCCGATGAACCAGTTGGTAACCGGTGCCTGCGGGGAGACTGCTTTGATGGCCGGATGATTCGCCAGGATAGCCATAGTGGAATAAAATCCGGGATAAGAGATGCCGAAAACACCGATGTTACCATTATTATTCGCTACATGATGAATGAGCCACTCGGCTGTATCATAGGTGTCTGAAGCCTCATCAATCTGATCTCCTTTTTTATTGGGAACAAAAGGACGGACATTTACAAAATCGCCCTCACTCATATAGCGGCCCCTGACATCCTGAAAAACAAAAATGTAATTCTCTTTCACAAAGCGGTAATAAACAGAAAGAAACATATTGAATCCTTTCTCTCCGCCGGGCTCAATATCGTATGGCGTACGATTCAGAAGGATCGGTGCGGGATGATCCGGGTTTTTGGGAGTATAGATGGAAGTAAAAAGCCGGATGCCGTCGCGCATGGTGATATATACCTCCTGCTTGTCATATCTTTTACGGATTTCGGGGATGCTGTTCTCGGGTATCTTTTCAGGTTTCCGGTAAAAATTGAGTGTTGCTTCAACCGGTCCCTGTTTGAATTTTCCCATAATCCGGGTAAAACCGGCATCCACAACCCCTTTATACGACAATCCCGCCTGAGCAAATGCAAATGTGAAATCAGGCATATCCAGGTTGACGGTGGACAGGGGAATCCCCATCGCACCCTGGTCCGGACTGTCAATAGTACCGGTCAAGTGGTCGCCCGGTGCTGTTATATGCAGGTTAATTCTGAGATTGATCCCCTGAATACTGGCTATACCATACCAGTCGCCCTCAATAGACTGGGCCCGGAGCAAAGGAGTTGCAGCCAACAGCAATATTGCAGCCAGCAACGCAAAACGTGTTGTTTTTTTCATAATGAATTTCGGTTTATTTAAGTCAGCCTCAATTATCTTTTTGACGAATTACACTGATTTTTGTTACAATCCCTCAATCAACTTTCACAACCGTCTGATTAATTCGTCCGGCAGTCGCCGGCCATCGATAAGTAACACCATCCCGGTCGTGAATTTCGAGATAATATTCCATCTCATCGGGGATATCCTGAGCCGGGAGAAGCACCCGGTACACCCCGCGGCTTTGATGTGTAACCGGTACCGACCGGTATCCCCCGACCCCCAACGGACGATATTTCATCACGGTTACATCCGGATGGATTCCATAAGCAACACGGTCACGTGAAAGTCCTCTCCCGGGTTCAGGGAAGTTCTCACGGCAGGTTCAATTATCCGGTGAAC
>JAGHDB010000287.1 GCA_021160155.1 Bacteroidales bacterium
CTTTACAGGCGAATAGTTCATCAATCAGGAACCGGCGCTCTTCATTATTCAGATAGCGGTTCAGAGATGGTGCAGCTACGCCGGCCAGCTTGCCGGCAACCATTTCACGAAGATGTTCTTTCAGGTTGAGTGATTCGGTGCGGAGTGCTTCAATAAGTTGCTCAATTAACGTTTTGGGATCCTGGTCACTTAAAATTTCAGGAAGCGAGCGGATCAAAACACTCTGACCCCCGAATGGCTCCAGTTCGATACCTAAAGATTTAAGAGAAGGAGCTACTTGTAACAGTAATTGTTCATCGGGAATGCTCAGTTCTATGGTTACCGGGAAAAGACTTTTTTGTCCGGAGAAAGAGGCCAGACCGGTATTCTTTAAAAATTGCTCGTACAAAATTCGTTCATAAGCTCTTACCTGATGGATGACCATAAGGCCCGATTTGACGGGTGTAAGGATAAATTTATTTTTTAGTTGAATAAACGAAGGCGTTTCGGCTTCGTGTTGGCTGAACATGGATTCACTGCTTTGATCCCGGATATTATCATGATTGTTTTCACGGGAATACAGTCGCTCCCAGTTTTGCGGTACTGCAGTTCGGCGGGGGTGCGAAGCAAAAGGGTTAAATTCGGGATCCACTTTTATCTCAGGGACGGATACCGGTTCACCGGGATGTGGAACAGGGATTTCTATAGCCCCCTCCTGGTTAAAATCGAGTGAAGGAGTAATGCTGAATTTCCCGAGGCTCTTTTTTACAGTTGCCTGGAGGATCTGATAGATGGCTTTTTCATCCTCAAATTTTATTTCGGTTTTCGTGGGATGGATGTTGACATCAATTCTTGAGGGATCAATATCCAGAAAAATAAAATAGGAAGGGATGGCATCGGGAGGGATCAGTCTCTCATAACATTGCATGATCGCTTTATGGAAATAGGGGTGTTTCATGAACCGTTGGTTCACGAAAAAGAATTGTTCGCCGAATTTTTTCCGGGCTATTTTCGGTTTTCCGATATATCCCGAAAGATTGATCATTAAAGTATCCGCCTGGATCTTAATGATGTTTTGGTTGATCCCTTTCCCGAATACGGATAAGATCCGCTGGTGCAATTGCGAAGCTTGCAGGTGGTATATTTCTGAATTGTTATGGAATAACTGAAAATTTATCCGGGGATGGGCCAGGACAATACGATGGAATTCGGTTAAAATATGACGGAGTTCCGTGGTGTTGGATTTCAGAAATTTACGCCTGACCGGCACGTTGTAAAAAAGATTTTTCACGGCAATGCTGGTACCATCCGGACAGGCTGTCGGTTCCTGAAGCTGTATCTCGGAACCGTGAATGACTATTCGGGTGCCGCCCGGATGTTCTCCGGTGCTGGTGCGCATTTCAACCTGTGCCACAGCCCCGATGGAGGCCAGGGCTTCACCTCTGAAACCCATCGTGCGAATAGCGTACAGATCATCAGCCTGTTTGATTTTAGAGGTGGCATGCCGATCAAAACAAAGCCGTGCATCTGTTTCACTCATGCCACAACCATTATCCACCACCTGCACCAGAGTGCGTCCGGCATCTTTCAGTATAACCTGTATAGAATCAGCACCCGCATCAACTGCATTTTCTACGAGCTCTTTAACCAGGGATGCAGGTCGCTGGATAACTTCGCCGGCTGCAATCTGATTCGCCACTGAATCGGGCAGTACGCTAATGGTATCAGCCATGACTCATTGAACTTATTGCAGGGCTGCCAGTAATTTTATAATCATGTATACGATTACTAAAACCAACCCGATATAAATTACCACTACCACCCATTTGCTGATTAAACTTTTGCCGGGTTTTGCCTTGACTCCGTACAATGCCTCATGGCGTTCGTGCATCCGGCCACGGATATTCGGCCGGTAATTTTCATCGGAGGTGGGCTCTATCTCTTTTCGAATAGTTTCGATCCTTTGATTTAACTCCTCTTTCCGTTTATCATAGAAACGGGGTATAAAGGTAAATTGTTTGGGTTTTTCAATTTTTAAAAAGGCCATGGTCTTTGATTATTACCAAGAATGCTTCTATATATACAAAGGTAATAAATTTTACCCGGTCTCTTTCCATTTCAGTCCTCCCGATGCATCTAATATTAGTAACCAATCCGGGAAGAGTATGCTCATTAAAACTTATGCCAGTGCTGTTCATGGCATTACCGCCATTACTATTCTGATAGAGGTGCACCGTGCCGAAGGTATCGGCTATCATCTGGTCGGACTTCCTGACAGCTCTATCAAAGAGAGTCAGCAACGGATTATCTCTGCACTTGAAAGCATCGGAGCCAGGTGGCCCGGCAAAAGAATTGTCATCAATATGGCTCCTGCCGATATCCGTAAAGAGGGATCAGCGTATGATCTGCCGCTGGCAGTGGCTTTGCTGGGGGTTCAGGAAAAATTTCCGCTCGAAGCCCTTGAAGGATTCCTGATAATGGGAGAATTATCTCTGGATGGGGGATTACAGCCTGTCCGAGGAATCCTGCCCATAGCTGTCCAGGCCAGGAAAGAGGGTTTTAAGAGTCTTATCGTACCGGCCGCCAATGCGGAAGAGGCAGCGGTGGTGAAGGGATTGAAGGTATATGCCATGAAACACTTACGGGAGGTCGTCGGGTTTTTCGACGGTTCGTATTCCGTGGATCCGGTTGAAACGGACATTCAAAAACTTTTCAGGCAACAGTACAAAGGATATGAGGCGGATTTTTCGGATGTCAAAGGTCAGGAATATGTTAAAAGAGCACTTGAGGTTGCTGCTGCCGGGAGTCATAATGTGCTTATGATCGGCCCGCCCGGTTCGGGTAAAACCATGCTGGCCCAGCGCCTGCCCTCCATATTGCCTCCGCTTACCATGGAAGAGGCTCTTGAAACAACCAAGATTCATTCGGTGGCCGGTAAAATGGGCTCCGGTATCTCTCTGATTACCCTCCGGCCGTTCAGAGCACCCCACCATACCATCAGTGATGTGGCTTTGGTAGGCGGAGGGTCCTATCCGCAACCGGGTGAAATATCTCTGGCTCATAACGGAGTTTTATTTCTGGATGAATTGCCCGAATTTAAAAGAACCGTGCTGGAAGTACTTCGTCAACCTCTTGAAGACCGGGTGATCCGGATCTCCCGTACCCGTTTCAGTGTCGAATATCCTGCCGGATTTATGCTGGTGGCTGCCATGAACCCCTGTCCGTGTGGGTATTTTAATCACCCTACCAAACCCTGTACCTGTAAAACCGGTGCGGTACAGAAATACCTCAGTCGCATTTCGGGCCCGCTGCTTGACCGTATCGACCTTCATATTGAAGTGATACCGGTCAGTTTTGAACAGATGGCCCATATACCGGTTGCCGAATCCAGCAACCGGGTCCGGGAACGGGTGATTCGTGCCCGGATGATACAGGAACAACGATTCAAACAACTGCCCGGAGTGTTCTGTAATGCCCAGATGAATACACGACTGTTGAAGAAATATATCCGCCTGGATGATTCTTGTAGACATATCCTTAAGCAGGCGATGGAACGGCTCGGACTCACAGCAAGAGCCTATGACCGGATTTTGAAAGTTTCAAGAACCATAGCCGATCTCGACGCTTCACCCGAAATCCGGGTATCGGATGTGGCGGAAGCAGTCAATTACAGAAGCCTTGACCGTGAAATCTGGGGAGGATAGAAAAGAAAAACCGGCCTCACTTACGGGGACCGGCTTTTCAACTGTTTCGAAAAACAAACACTTACTCCTTGCAGCTATTTAACTAATATCAGGTCACAAAGTAAACGTGCAGATGTGGTAATTTGTTTTAACTAGTGTTAATTAATCTTATTTTTGTGCCTCTTAATATTGTATGATTAATCTCAATTTTATGAATTTGTTGAAACCCTGTTACCTGTTTCTGTCAGGAATACTCTTCTCCCTCTCCGGAGTTTTCGGGCAATCGGTCAAACTGGATTTTAAAGAGTATGACCAAAGCAACGGATTGCATGTGATCCTCCAGGAAGATCACTCTACTCCGATAGTAGTGCTGTCAATTATGTATCATGTCGGATCCAAAAATGAAAACCCTGAACGGACGGGATTTGCACATCTTTTTGAACACCTGATGTTTGAAGGATCGGATAATATTCCCAGGGGCGAATATACCCGCTATGTCGAAAAAGCCGGGGGTACGCTGAATGCCAATACGGCTTTTGATCGCACCTACTTTTATGAAGTGCTGCCTTCACATCAGCTGAAACTCGGATTATGGCTTGAATCAGAGCGGATGCTCCACCTGAAGCTGGATTCTTTAAGTATCTCCACACAAAAAGGGGTGGTGATCGAAGAGATCAAACAACGCGAGGAAAATACTCCTTATGGTTCTCTTCTGAGGGAGGTACTCCGCAGAGCTTATCATGTACATCCGTACCGCTGGCCGGTTCTCGGATCTGCAGCACAGATCAAAGAATCAACCGATCAGGATGTCCAACAGTTTTATCATACCTTTTATGTACCTGATAATGCGGTACTGACTCTCGCGGGAGATTTTGACCCTGCCGAAGCAAAAGAGTGGATCAAATACTATTTCGGAACCATTTCCAAAGGAAAAGGTGTGATTCCCCGGCCACCGGCTGATGAACCTCCTCTGAACGGGGAGATCCGGGATACCGTCTATGACCGGATACAACTGCCTGCAATTGTTCAGGCCTACCGGGTACCTGCTATGGGAACGGATGACTACTACGCGGTAAGCCTGCTGAATACGCTGCTTTCAGGGGGTGAAAGCTCCAGGTTCACTAAAGCACTGGTGGATGAGCAACAGTTAGCCCTGCAAGCCGTATCGGTTCCGATGCCGCTTGAGCAGCCGGGGATTACCCTGACCCTGCTGCTTCCTAATATCGGAGTAGATCTTACAAAACTCGAACAGGCAGCAGATCAAGTGGTTGAACAACTTCAGACCGACCTGATCCCTCAAAAGGAGTTTCAAAAACTAATGAATCAGACCGAAGCGGGTATGATCAACCGGCTTGCTTCTTTGGAGTCGCGCGCTGAACTTCTGGCTACCGCATATACGTATTACGGTGAAACCAACCGGGTCAACACCGAGATCGACCGTTATCTGGGCCTGACCCGTGAAGATCTTCGCCAGGCTGCACGAACCTACTTCCGTAAAGACAACCGGGTGGTGCTCTATTACCTGCCAAAATCAAAACAAAAAAAACAGTAAATCATGAAACGGGTTATTTTCATCTATATATTATTATGTTTTGCCGGTTTGGCATCTGCTCAACCCGATCGCACCCACGCTCCGGAACCCGGGAAAGCCAAAAAACTGGAGTTAGGGAATTATAATACTTTCAAGTTGGATAATGGTCTGACTGTCATATTGGTGCAAAACCATAAATTACCTACGGTCTCTTTCAGTCTGCAACTGGATTATGATCCCGTTCTGGAAGGAGCAAAATCGGGAACAGCAAGTTTAGCAGGATCCCTGCTTAGAAGCGGAACGGTTAATCGTACCAAACAGGAGATCGATGAAGCTGTTGATTTTATCGGGGCTACCCTGAATACCTCTTCGTCAGACATCTATGCAGCCGGTTTGAAAAAGCATACGGATGAACTACTTGATGTGATGACAGATATTTTGTATCACCCGGTTTTTCCGGTTAAGGAGTTTGAAAAACAAAAAAAACAGACCCTTTCGGCTCTCAAACTGAATAGTACGGATGCCGGAACCATTGCTGCTACGGTAGCCAATGTACTGCGGTTCGGCAAAGATCATCCTTATGGCGAGCCGGTTACCGAAGAGACGATCGGCCAGGTTACGCTGGATGGGGTTAAATCATTTTATCATACCTATTTCAGACCTAACGTGGCTTACCTGATTATGATAGGAGACTTGACCGCCGGCGAAAGCAGGAAACTGGCACAGACCTATTTTTCTTCCTGGGAACAGGCAACTGTTCCTTCACATGCCTATCCTGATCCGAAACCTATTTCAGGAGTCAGGGTTGCGGTTGTGGATAAACCGGGTGCAGTACAGTCAGTTGTCAAAATTACCTGGCCGCTTAAACTGAAACCGGGAGATCCTGAGGAAATTCCGGCCAAAATGATGAATAACATCCTGGGCGGCGGGGTCTTTAGTGGTCGTCTGATGATGAATCTTCGTGAAGATAAAGCATATACTTATGGCGCTACTTCAGGATTGCACAGTGACCGGCTGATCGGATATTTTGAAGCCGGAGCTCAGGTAGCCAAGGCAGTAACTGACAGTGCTATAACACAGTTCTTTTATGAGATCCGGAGAATGAGGGATGAACCGGTTTCACCTGAAGATCTTCAACTGAATAAAAATGTGATTGCCGGACAGTTTGCACGAAGCCTTGAAAACCCTCAAACTGTGGCCAGTTTTGCCCTGAATACCATCCGCTATCATCTTCCACAGGATTATTATGCGACTTATCTTGAAAAAATGGACCGGGTCACTGTTCCGGATATTCAACAATCGGCCCGGAAATACCTTCATCCCGACAGCTGTATAGTCTTGGTGGTCGGAGCCAGTCAGGCACTGGCAGGTAAACTGAAACAGTTTGCCACCGGCGGAACAGTGGAATTCTATGACCGGTATGGAAATCCGGTTAATTTTAAAAAATAATTACA
>JAGHDB010000363.1 GCA_021160155.1 Bacteroidales bacterium
GATACAGGGAATACCCCTGATCTCGCTTTTAAAATTATTCCGGAACTTCACGGTGATTACCAATATAGGAGGATTCGAATGGCTCAGACCCAAATTCAATTTTTTCTTGAAACACTATTTTAAGTGGTGCTTCAATAAAACCATGATCCATTCGGATGAGGTGATCCTGGATAATGCCTATTATAAAAATTTTCTGCCGAAACGAGTCAGGGCCAAAATCAGGATTATGTCTTACGGAGGAGAGATTGACTGGTCACTCAAACTCACCAACGGCCTGATGGAGAAATATCCCTTCCTGAAGAAACCCTATTACCTGTCGGTAGGCCGGGCTTTGGCAGACAACCAGCTGGAGGAACTTTGCCGGAGTTTTTCCCGGTCGGACCATACCATGGTATTAATTTCAAACTTTTCGAGCTCACACTATGGCGAAAGGGTGTACAGGAAATATCATCACGTACCTAACTTGGTTTTAATAGATGGATTGTATGACAAACCAGAACTGGATCTGATCCGGAGAAATTGCAAAGCCTATATCCATACACATACCCTTTGCGGAACAGCCCCTTCACTGGTTGAGATGATCTTTGCACGAAAACCGATCATTTCTGCTGACCGGCCTCAAAACCGTTATACGTTGGCAGAAACCGGATTTTATTATACTTCTTTTGACCAGGTACAGGAACTACTGGCCAATCACCAAAATCTGGATACTTATATCCCTCCGCAAGATCTGTGTGATCAATATGATTGGAACGCTATTGTTAAAGCCTATGAAAAAACATACCGTCGTGTGAGCCGGAAAAGAATGAAACGGGTTATGGATATAATTTTGAGTTTAACCGGATTGGTTGTTGTTTTTCCCTTTATGATCCCGGTAGTCATCATTCTTGCATTGACGGGAGAGCACTATATTTTTTACCTGCAACCGAGAATCGGGAAAAACGGCAGGAAATTCAACATCATGAAATTCTCTACCATGTTGAAAGACAGTCCGAATATCGGTACCGGAGACATAACTGTTAAGAATGATCCCCGGATTTTTCCGTTCGGACAATTTCTTCGCCGGACCAAAATCAATGAGATCCCTCAGTTGATCAATGTACTCAAAGGCGAGATGTCGCTGATCGGACCACGTCCGATGACTCCGAGAATCTATGAATTTTATACTCCTGAAGAGCAGTCCATCATCAGTCAGCTCAGGCCCGGATTATCGGGGGTGGGATCTATCGTCTTCCGTGAAGAATCTACTATCGTAGAAAACAGTCAGTTAAGTATTGAAGAAACATTCAGACAATTGCTGAGCCCTTATAAAGCAGCTTTGGAGAAATGGTACCTGGAGAATCAATCGTTCGGATTGGATTTGAAGATACTGTTTATCACCATTTTAACCCTGATATTCAAAGACAGTAATTTGATTTATAAACGGTTGAAAGATTTACCTGAAATGCCCGAAGAGCTGAAAGAACTCAGCAAATAAATTCATCCATTCTCTTATTATATAATGGGTTACATAGCCTTTGTATCTACTTTTCCCAATGAAGCCAACATGCGCGACGGCTACTTTAGGAGAGTGCATCATGTGGACTGTGTCTTTGCTGAGACCGGGAGAACACATCTCGACATCCGGTTTGCAAAGAATTTATTTAAAAAAACCGTTCAACGGGATAAAAACACCCGGGTCATGCATCTGAATGCATTCTTTCATTTTTTTCTGATCTATTCCGTTCTGAAAAAATCCGGTCTCATATACATCCACTCCATAGCCAAAGTTCCGAGTGTGCTCATTCAATTGATGTTGTTAAAAAAACGGGTTCCCTTTGCCCTGGACCTGCATGGGGTTATGGTTAACGAACTCAAACTCGAAGGCAAAACTTTTAAAGCCCGTTTCTATGCGAAAATCGAAAGATTATGTTTCAAATGGAGCCACCTGAATATCTACGTTTCCAAAGTCATGAAAGAGCACTTTAGAACCAAATATCCTTTTTACCGGGGACGGGAAGTCATATTCGCCACCAACTCACAACCGGTAACCGGCCGGAGTGCTGCGGAAACCCCAACTGACCGGGACAACCGTCAACAATTAAAAGAAACCCTGAATCTCCGCCACAACGACGTTGTCATGCTCTACTCCGGCAACACCCAATCCTGGCAAAACATTGACCTGATGCTGAATATCATGGAACATCTTACCGCATCGTACATCAGGTTCCTGATCCTCAGTGGTCAAAAAAAGCAGTTTGAAGAAAAGATCAAACGCCGCAATATACCTGCTGATCGAATAAATGTACTTTCCGTCAGTCCGGAGGATTTGGGTTTGTATTATGAATTGGCTCATTACGGGTTCATATTACGTGACGATATGCTGGTAAACCGCGTGGCCAATCCAACCAAACTGGCCGAATATCTGCAGTATGGCATCATCCCCATCGTCAAATTGGCGGAAATCGGAGATTATGCCCGGTTCGGGTATGAATATGTGTTGTATCACATGGCCTTACAGAAACAATGGATGAGGTCTCTGCAACCACACAAATCCCGGCTAAACCGTCAGGTTTACCAAAAAATGTCACGACAATACGGAAGCGAAGAATTAAGGCAGGCAGTTTCAAAAACGATACGTAACACCCAATAATGCCTGAATACAGGGAGTGATTTTCCCATGATCCCAGAAAAATGGCGGATCACTGGGGATGGGATCATAAATAAACTGGTAGTTAAAAGCTATGATCCCATCGAGTTTGGCGGTGAAAAGAAAGTTTTTATAATCCCAGGCGCCTGTAAACGAAGTGATAAAATCCACCCAGTGCCAACGGGTATCCATAATCGCCAGGTAATGGAAATCATTATTGTGAACATATCTTTCAAATTGAATACCGAGCATTTTTAATCCTTTGATCCAACTGATGTTCAGGCTTTGCAGATTACTGCCCGGGCCGATGCCGGCACCCAGCAACTGTCCTGCATGGGTATAACCCTGTACTATAATATGATGGGTGTACCATGAAGATGATGATCCAACCCGGTGATGATTTATTGCTTCAAGACGGGTAATTTCTACATTGAATTGAATAAATTGTCCGGGATGACTTTTTAATTGAA
>JAGHDB010000078.1 GCA_021160155.1 Bacteroidales bacterium
TTCGCCGGGATGACGGGGGGTTGCTTCGGTTGGGGTATTGAGGTAATACCACTCCAAATCGTAACATACAGAGAGAACGTCATTCCGACGAAAGTCGGGAACTTCCACAGCCCGCCACCCAGTCGGACCGGGCCACTTCCACAGATTGTCACTCTTTCAGTTAATGGTTTTTCCATTTGACGTTGTGAAATGCATCAATGTTAATAGAACAAAACCATTAAAAAATGAGCAGACGAATCTATTATGTGTACATTTTAACAAACCGATGGAAGACCGTCTTGTACATTGGCGTTACAAATAATTTAAGACGCAGGATGTCAGAGCATATAACGCATAAAAACAATGGTTTTACAAAGCGTTATAATGTAACTTATCTGATTTATTATGAAACATTCCATTCCATTAGGGAGGCCATAAAAAGAGAAAAACGGCTTAAAGAATGGAAACGTAAATGGAAGGAAGAGTTGATAAATAAACACAATCCGACCTGGAAAAACCTTTATCATGGTTAGAAACGGCAAATATCTTCATATGCCTGAACCCACCGTTTTGTGTCGGGTACCGGTAATTTTGGCGGATTGGATTGTTCAAATTTGGTGACGGACAGGATCGTGCCGGTAGTGAGCTGGTCTTGCGAACAGGTCATGAAACAGTTCCGGTCGGCGAGTTGCCGGGCCACATATTCCTGTTCGGTTTGACCGGGTGTGGGGATCAGCAGGGCGGTGCGGCCCAGGGTGACCAGGTCGGAGAGGGATGAATTACCCGGGCGGCAGAGGATAACCGGTGTGTTTTTCAGCCACCAGGCCAGTTGCGGGTCGGGGGCGTCATCCATTAAGGTAACGGATCCCCGGGTGGTATATTGCGGTTTTTTTCCCGGCTCTGCAGAGGGTTGTCCGCGAAAGATCAGGGAAGACCGGTTCAGAGGAGCCAGCAACCGGACCAGTTTTTTTTCAAGGAGTGTTCGCTGGGGTTCGGGACCGGAGAGAACCGCCAGTATATGAACCGAAGCGGCGTGATCCGGTTTTTGAGGGATTACGGAGGCAAACCGGGATACCGGATCTATATATTGAACCGTGGCGGGCAGGTTCGGGGGATGAGTCAGGAGGCTGCTTAATCCCGGGGTTTCGGGATAATCGGCCACCCAGATTCGGGTAAAATGTTTCAGTATCCGGCGGTGTATGAAATAGACCCATGGTTCTCCGAATGACCATCCCGGCGGGGCTTTAAGCCATAACTGATTGGTAATGAACACTGAGGGCACATTCCGGTGGGTGAATCCGTAACGGTGATCCGTAATGATCAGATCAATTTTATAATTCCGGACAATACGGCGAAGTTGCCGTTTGTTTTTACGGACAGCCGAAAATATTCCGGGTACTTGTGGCAGCAGTTGCCGGATAAAATGATGTGACCGGCCGTACCTGACCGGATAAAAAGGCACTCTGATCCAGGTCAACCCGGGAAAACGGTCGCGTAAAAACCGGAGAGATAATCCGTCTGAAGCCAACAGGCATTGATGTTCGTGCCGGAGTGCCTCTTCAATGAAGGGCACCAGCCTGACCGTATGTCCGAGTCCCCATTCCATGGGACAAAATAGTATGGTTTGATGTTTTTTGGCGGCCATCGGGATGTTGTTGCCTGATGTATTTTAAAGGTACTGATATTTATCATTTGATGAGCAATTCTTTTGCCGTATATTTCTTTGCTGTAATTTCACCTGGCAATAAGATTATTAATCATGGAAAGGATTCGATGGAAAAAGGAGTATGCGTCGGGGTTGGTTTATCTTGATAATCACCGGCGTAATTTTCTGGACATCGTCAATGAGGTGATCGAGGCTGATAATGAAGGGGTTTGTGAAGAGAAAATACCCATGATTTTTTACCGCCTCTCATTTTATGTGGAGAATTATTTTGTCAATAAGGAGATGGCTTTGCAGGGAAATAAAAAGCTTCCGATCAGCCGGTATAAGCAGGAGCACGACCGGTTTACCTCCACGATGATTGATTTTCAGAAACGGTTCAGGCATGGTGAGCGGTTAATCTGTACGGAGATCGGTGTTTTTTTAAAGAAATGGTTTGAAAATTACATCTCGCTTTTCGACCAGGAGGGCATTGATTATATGCGGCAGAAAGGATACGAATAGTTCGTATCAGCCGGATGGCCGGACAGGTAACGGGCAGGGATTTGTGCCTGGATTATTTGCCGTTCATTTGCTCAAAATCTTCACTATCTTTCAGTTCCACGGTTTTGGCTTCAATTCTTTTGTACACCTCATCATAGATTCGTGCAAATTCTTTGGGATGCTGGATATAGAAGTTTATTGAAGAATCGATGGCAGCTCTTGTGACCCCGTGTTTTTCAAGCAGGGAGGGATAAAAAGTCAGTGCTTTGAGTTTCTTCTCGGGCGGGGCGTCACTTGCTTCATGGAGCATGGCATCCACCATATGCACATCGTACATGATATCAATAAATTTATCTTTCGGGATAATCTCTCCGGACGCCTGTTTTTGATCCGGGTGACATCCGGCGGGTGCCAGAAAAATCAGAAGCAGAAGGGTATATTTCAGGATATTCATTGGATTTTCTTCATCAGTTCTGAAGCAAAAACGAAATCGTTCAGGGTTTTGTTATCGGTATGAAGAATATCCTCCCGGGATCCCTCCCAGCATTTTTCTCCTTCGGAGAGAAAGATCACATGATCACCGATCTCCATCACGGAATTCAGGTCGTGGGTATTGATGATGGTAGTTGTATTGAATTCGAGTGTAATTTCGCGGATGAGGTTATCGATCAGGATAGCCGTCAGAGGATCCAGTCCCGAATTGGGCTCATCACAAATCAGGTATTTGGGATTCAACACAATAGCTCTGGCTATAGCCACTCTTTTTTTCATTCCGCCGCTCAATTCGGACGGGTAGAGGTGGTTGCTTTTTTCAAGGTTAACCCGTTGCAGGCAAAAATTGATCCGGTCTGTTTTCTCCTTTTGGCTCTGGTTGGTAAAAAAATCCATGGGCAGTTTCAGATTTTGTTCTACCGTCATGGAATCAAAGAGGGCGCCCGCCTGGAAAACCACACCCATCTCTTTTCGAAATTGCAGCTGTTGTTGCGGGGTAAAATCGGAGAATTTTTGGTCATTATAGAAAATATTTCCCGAATCGGGTTGTATCAGTCCGATGATGCATTTCATCAGCACGGTTTTTCCCGAGCCGCTCCGGCCGATGATCAGGTTGGTCTGGCCGGGATTAAACCGGGCATCGATCTGTTTCAGCACCTGTTGATGCTCGAATGATTTGGAGACGGATTCTATTCGGATCATGAGAGCATAATTTGAGTGATGAGATAATCGGCGATCAGGATGGTGATCATGCTGTACACAACGGCCAGGGTACTTGAACGGCCCACTTCGAGAGCGCCTCCTTTGGTATAATATCCGTGATATGCCGAAACGGAAGTGATCAGAAAAGCAAAAACAACGGATTTAACCAGAGAGTACACCACATAATAGGGTTTAAACTGATACCGGATCCCGAACAGAAAATCGTTCATGGTGACCAGGTTACCGATTTTTGCTATGAACATCCCGCCCGCCAGTCCGATAAAAATACTCAGTGTGACCAGTACGGGAATGACCAGCATCATCCCGATAATTTTTGGCTGGATCAGATAGGCTGCCGAGTTGATACCCATGGTTTCAAGGGCATCGATCTGTTCGGTTACCCTCATCGTACCGATTTCAGAAGCGATATTGGATCCGACTTTTCCGGCGAGGATCAGGCAGAGTACGGTAGAGGAGAATTCAAGCACCAGCACATCCCGGGTGGTATAGGAGTTATAAATATCGGAGATCAGGGGGTTTCCCATATTGATCGTCATGTGAATAATGACAACCATCCCCATGAAAAAAGAGATAATGGCCACAATACCGAGGGAGGCCACACCCAGTTTATCCATTTCGTGAATCACCTGTTTAAAATAGAGACGGTGGTTCTCGGGTTTTGAAAATATCCGCCTTAAGAGAAGAAAATACCTGCCCAGATGATAGAACAATTTCATCGTTTTGGATTTGTAACCAAGTTAGAAAGAATTTGTTTATAATTACCCCCTCAATTGATTCAAAGCATGATTTTTCCGGATGGATTCGAGCGGTTAATGCACCGCTGGATGGAAGGTAAGCAGGTGGGAGTCAGACTGGTACGCCCCAGAAAAACCAAATCGGGTGATTTCAGGCCGCCGCGACACGGATTACCGTCACGCATCACGCTCAACAGCAATTTATCCCCGGTTGACATGATGATTACTTTTTGTCATGAGTGGGCTCATTACCTGGTTTATAATGCGTATCAGCGGCGTGCAAAACCTCACGGGGAGGAATGGAAACAGGCATTCAGGGGGTTGTTGGCGGAGGTTCTGGAGCAGGTGGATTTGCCTCATGGGATCCCGGAGGCTATCAGGAAGTGTTATTTTAAGCGCGAA
>JAGHDB010000252.1 GCA_021160155.1 Bacteroidales bacterium
AGAGCATCGTAAGTATTGTCTGCAAAGGCATCAAAAGCACGTATTTTGGTGGAGTCAAAATCGGGATCCGGATTCAGATTCTGGATTACCGCATAGACGATGTTTGGATGTGCCCGGCAGATATCAATACCAATCCGGCCAATGTTGCCGCCCGGTAATCCATGGGTCAGCATTTTCCAGGTGCGACCGCCATCCGTGGTTTTGTAAATCCGGCTGCCCGGTCCGCCTGGTTCATAGGTCCAAGCCGTACGGGTTTTTTCATACGTGGCGGCATAAAGGATTTTAGGGTTCTGCCGGTTCATGCAGAGATCAATCACGCCGATTTTATCATTAATATACAATGTTTTCTCCCAGGTATTTCCGCCATCAGTAGTTTTAAAAACGCCCCGCTCTTTGTTATTTGAGAAGAGGTGTCCCATCACGGCCACATAAACGATATCCGGATTATCAGGATGGATGATGATCCGGTTGATATGGTGTGAATCTTTGAGTCCTTTAGCCTCCCAGTGTTGACCGCCATCGGTGGATTTGTAAATACCGTTTCCGGCGTAAGATGAACGGGCATTATATGCTTCACCCGTGCCGATCCAGATCTGGTTGGGATCAGCCGGGGCGACTTCAACGACCCCCATTGAGGTGACTCCGAGGGTGTCTGAGATACATTTGAAGGTGGTTCCGTTGTTGTTGGTTTTCCATACGCCCCCGGCACGCGATGCCACATAGAATGTGTACTGATTTTGGGCATCCGGTTTTTCAGGAACGGCAATATCGGCTACCCATGAACCGGTACGGAAAGCACCCAGGTTACGGTAGGTGAATTCTTTAAAAAGTTCGGAACCGGGTTGTTGGGCGAAAAGAGGAAACGCAGAAAGGGCTAAGAGGATTAGGATGGTTGAGGAGGTTGAGGATTTCATGACAATAAAATTTATGAAGATTTCAAAGTTAGCTATTAGCCGGCAACCTGCAATTCACATCCGCTATAAAACACGAACGGGAATCCATCTTGCGATGACTTCCCGTTCTCACTATCCTTTGGCCGTAACCTCCGGTAGTGACCAAATTACTGTTATTATGGCTGATCTTCCTAAGGTTCCGTAGATCCTTTTGGTTGATCCGGATGCAGTGCCTGACCGAAGCCCGGAACCGCACACCCGCCAGAGTCACCTGTCCTGGTTTTCCTTGCGGATTGCCTTTTCAGGTTGTTCCTCTATCCTGTTGGGATGGGCTGTCGCCATAAAGGATTATCGTACGTGCTTCCATCTTTTGCCGGGCCGGAACCCGACTTCAGGAACAGATGGTATTCGGTAATCCGCGGTTAGAGTTTTCACTCTTACCCGTATCATCCCTTTCAAAGAACTTGACCATGCTGGCGACCTTTTATCGCTCATTTGGTAGGATCAAATATAATGGTAAAAACAATACTTGTCAATAGTTTGTACTCTGTTTGTATGCACTCTGTTTCAACAACAGATATTAACAATTGTTAATAACTATACCGATTGGGTAATTCTATCCAACCGTTTCATAATTGAGAAAATGAAAGCAGCTGAAATTAAACATACTACAATAAAAATGAGCCAAAGCTGCCAGAGTTCAATTTTTACCCACATCTTGCTCCCGACAAATAAAAGTTTGTTTCCGATGGCTGTGGCGAACAACCATCCACCCTGCATCAATCCCTGGAACCGGGGCGGAGCCACTTTTGAAACAAAAGAGAGGCCCATCGGACTTAAAAACAGTTCGGCTACGGTCAGAACGAGATAGGTGTTGACCAGCCAGTAAGGAGAAATCCGGTAGGGTGAAGGTGCTCCGGCCAGGTCATGAGGACTGGTCAGGCCGAATGATCCGGAGAGCATAACGGTAAAAGCAAGGGCGGCAAGGATCATCCCGATTCCGATTTTTCTGGGGGTAGAAGGCTCTTTTCCATGTTTATGGAGCCAGGCAAAAAATCCGACTACCAGAGGGGTGAGGAATACAATAAATATAGGATTCCACTGCTGGAAAATTTCAGGTTCAATCGGATTGTTGGGTCCGGATGCATAACCCTGATAAAAAACATAAGTCAGTACGCCGCCACCAATAACCAGAACAGCACCCAGTAAGCGCATCATGGGTTGCGTTTTTCGTTGTACCAGGAACACAATACCAAATATGACTGCAATTACGGATAACAGCGATTTAAGAGTAAAGAACAGCTTGGTAACCGGTCCGACATGATTCAACGTATAATCTCGTGCAAAATAAGAAAGGGTCAGTCCGTTTTGATGGAACGACATCCAGAAAAAGATTACTACGATAAAAACCAACCCCAGAGCAATAAGGCGGGGGCGCTCTTCAGACCAGGGCAGACGGATGGCATCGCGTGAAGCCTTATCGGATTGTCTTCGCTCGGGAAGTCGTTGCTTAAAGAAAATGAAAACAAGCATGCTGATAATCATGGAGATACCGGCAATTGCAAAAGCAAAATTGTAACCTGTTGAAAAAGCATGCATGTAATTTTGCGTATATGCGTGCAGGTCGGCTACGGCTACCCCTCCATTCATCTGTGTTGCCAGTTGATTCAATTGATCTAATTGAGCCGGATTGCTCAGGTGATTATGGATAAAACTGTTGGCCAGTTTCGCCAGGTCGCTGTTGTAAGCAAAACCCTGGGTTTTCAGGTACCAGTTGCGAATACCATTGGCAGCACTCGGCGCAAAAAAAGCACCGATATTGATACCCATATAAAATATATTAAATGCAGAATCCCTGAATTTGCTGTATTTCGGATCATCATACAGTTGGCCAACCAACGCCTGCAGGTTGCCTTTAAACAATCCGTTGCCGAAAGCAATTACAAACAGGGCGGAAATAGTAAAAGCCAGACTTAAATCAGGAAGGGACATGAGAATGTATCCCGCCAGCATGGTAATAATGCCGGCAAATATGGTTCCTTTGAAATTTTGAGTCCGGTCGGCAATATACCCGCCAACCAGAGCCAGTGCATAAATAAAAAAATAGTACCAGCTGTAAATTTCACCGGCCGTG
>JAGHDB010000026.1 GCA_021160155.1 Bacteroidales bacterium
GGATCATTGGAGATATATTCATCCAAAGCAGTCCATTGATCATCTGCAGTAGCTTCATCCTTAAAGGTAATCTGGTCTTTACTGCCCGGTATGAAAATCAGGTTTGAAGAGTTTTCGCCCTCACCGTTCACATCTCCATAATCATTATAGACATAAGAGAAAGGTCGTCCTGACTGGCCATTGTAATACAGACTGATCTGGGTAGCAGCATGTTTGACATACTCTTTGCGGTAGCTCAGGAAAGCCAGAATCCGGTGTCCCTGATCAAAATCCGAAATACTCAGGTCCAGATGGTTCAAGCCGTTCACATGTTCCATATATCTCCACTGTGAAGAGTTCTGAGAAGAGGTGCCGTCATTTAGTGCAAGTGCACGACCATAAGAGTAAGCCAGGTTGGCAGTGAAACCATTGTCAAACGGTTTTTCCAGACTCAGGCTGAGGTTGTAGGTATAGCCTTCATTAGTATTATATCCCACCATGATCCGTGTATAAGTCGGATCAATTTTACTGTCGGAGTAATGCGGACGGTTATCGGCACCGGTCAGATTGAAATCGGGATCCGGATTCACATTCATGTTGAAATAATTGACATTATTGACGGTTTTGGTAAAGATAGCATCCACCGTAGCAATAACTCCCCAGGCGAGTTTCTGATCCAGGCCCAGGTTGGCGCGGAACATTTGCGGGAATTTGAAATTGGCGGCAAACAGGTCCATTTGTCCGCTGGGAATGGCATCCTCCATGCCAAAGTCCTGATTGTTGTATTGATTTTGCCAGTCACCGCTGAAAACAATATCATATCCCCAACTGCTCTTAACATATACCCCGCCGATGGTTAGTCCGTTGTTGGTATAAGATCCGGCCGGCCATACCAGAGGCAGGCGCGAAGTAAAGATTCCTACACCACCGCGAAGCTGTGTGGTTTCATCCCCGCTCAGATCCCAGTTGAAGCCCACGCGAGGAGACCACAATATTTGGGATTTAGGCATCTGACCGGCCCGGGCACCCATCAGGTCCCATCCGGCAGCTTCGAGCATCGGGATTGTAGTTTCATTAAAATGGGTATCCTCTTTTGGAGCGGTCATAAAAACCGGCATATCAGCCCGCAATCCGAATGTAATTTTCAGATCGTCTGATGCCTGAAATTCATCCTGTACATACAGGCCGAGTTGCATCATATTAAAGTCAGCTGCAGCTGCGGATCCATCGCCTACAATATTATCAACCAAAGAATATCCTCTTTCATACTGTAACACTTTGCCGTCATAAAAATCCTGCAGGCTGGAGAACCGGTATTCACCGAAATTTTTTCTCATGAACAGGTTGTACACACCGGCATACTCATTGGATGTACCCAAGGTAATGGTATGTTTCCCCAAATAGAGAGAAAAGTTATCCGTAAACGACAAAATATTCTGATTTAGTTCATTGGCAGTTGAATAGGCTTCAGATCCCATATAGATTGTTCCGCTTCCGTCATAGATCCTGAGTGACGGAAAATAGCTGGCACCCATCGGGTCACGGTCATCCCGAACGGTGGTATAAACCATAATGAGGTCATTACTCATGTTGTCAAAGTTCGATTTCAACTCAAGGGTGGTTGAATTGGTTTTACTCGGGAAATAGACTCCATTGTTGTAAAAATTAATCGAACTGGATGAAGAACGGTACGGACTGATAGATTCATGCCGGGTGTAGCTGTGGCGTAACATCAGTTTGTGTTTCTCACTGATATTCCAGTCGAGACGAGCCAGCAGCTTATTGGAATTCAGCTCCCGGGTATTTGCATTGAAAGGTCCCGGATCGTATCCGTAAGTGTTTTTCACATAGTCAGCCAAAGTACTCAGATCTGATTCTGAAGCATTGCCGTTGTAATTGGAAATGTCAAACGGTTGAGGTGTCTGGTCACGTTGAATTTCCGCATTCAGAAAGAAGAACAGTTTATTCTTAATGATGGGTCCGCCAACTCTGAAACCGGTTGTCAATGCGCTGAATTTATCCAGTTTCTTACGCATATCGGCAATCTCCTGCCTGGTTTTACCCTCTGTATTCAAAGTATTGAGAGGGGTTTTCCCCGAAAGGTTTTGATTCCGGTAGAATCCGTACAGGGAACCGGTCACTTTATTGGTTCCACGGCGGGTTACGGCATTGATTCCGGCACCGGCAAATCCGCTGTGCCGCACATCATAGGGAGCAATGGTTACCTGAAACTGTTCAATGGCATCCAGTGAGATCGGTGTACCTCCCGTTTGTCCGCCATTGACACCCGAAGCTGCCAGTCCGAATACATCATTTTGCATCCCTCCGTCAATCATCAGGGAGTTGAAGCGATTGTTAATTCCCGCTACGCTGATAGCTCCCGCATCGGTTACCGAAGCCTGCGGCGTAAGCCGTGTAAAGTCGCTCAGATCACGGGAAACAGTAGGCATAGCATCAATACGGTCAATGGAAACAATCGTTTCGGCACCGGTCCGGTTGCCGTCAAAAACATCTTTGGCCGATCTTACGCCAACCACCGCCACTTCTCCAATTTTGACCGCAGTGGATTTTAGTTGCACATTAACCTGGAATGTCTGTCCCAAAGTCAGAAAAATGCCTGAGCGGGTCCAGGGCTCAAAACCCACAAAAGAGACTTTCAGCGTATATGGTCCACCTACATCCATGTTAGGCAAACGGAAATACCCTTTATCGTCTGTAATGGCCCCGAACTGGGAACCGGTGGGTACATGTACGGCCATCACCGTGGCACTGGGCAACGGCTGGCCATCCGGCTTGGTTACTTTACCATTCATACCGGAGGTTGTGATCTGGGCAAATGAAGTTCCGGCAAGGAAAATTCCCATGACCACCAGCAAGAGCAATCGAGTTTGTTTTCTCATAAAAAATAGTTTAGATTACGATTAGAATTTAACACAATAACTTGATTCACATAGGTTGGCAATAATAATACCCCGGAAGAAACGAACCAACCGGGACAACTAATTTAAAAAAATAAACCGCTCGTGAGACACTCCTTTTTCAACACATTATAAACAGTTTATGAAACAAATATTCATAACTACTGCTACTTTTGTGGAAAACTCGTATGAACAAATTGTAAATTGCGTTTATGAACCTAAAATCAGAACAGTCATGAAGATCATTTTGTCTCTTGTCACAGGCATTTGTTTATTACTGCTTTCGACCGGTTGCCTGAAAGAACCCGGTGAAGGGGGAACCTCCACACTTATTGGCCGGGTATATGCTTATGATTATGATGCCTCAATGCAAAATCTTCGTGCCCAGTACTATGCTCCTGATGAAGATGTCTATATTATTTACGGGGATGACAGCATTTACTCCGACCGTACCAGAACCAGTTATGATGGTTATTACCGATTTGAGTATTTACGTCCTGGCAATTATAATATATATGTCTACTCAAAAAACCTGCAAACCAAACTTCCTCCCGATATTCCGGTAATTAAAACCGTTCAGATCACTGCAGAGCATCAGGTAATCGTTGTAGATGACATTGAAATCATTAAATAGAACAAACCATGAAATACCTTGTGTTCATATTGCTCACTCTGTGTACTATCACTTTTGGGGTACAGGGTCAGCAACTTAATAAAAAAGAGATCCGCTCCCGGAAAATTCTGTCAGTTACCGAATCAGAAACTGATCTGCGGGAGCGCAATCCCAAAGCCGTTCAGGAGAGTTACAAGAAATACAATCGTCAGGGTGAAATCATAGAGATTATTGAAAGAGACAATAAGGGGATAATTACGTTGCATGAATCTTATGACTATGACACTGATGGCCATAAAACAGTTGAGATCCAATACCTTCCAAACGGTAAAATCAAAAAAAGGCACATCTATAAATATGAAAACGGGTTGCGTACCGAACGTTTGACCTATGACGCCCGTAACAGGCTGATCGGACGAAAAAAATATATTTACGAATACTACAAGAAGTGATTCCACCGCTTTTCTCTGATTTGCTCAATCGTTTTGCGTCTATCTCTTTGCATGAGATGGACGCAGTTAAATTAATGACCCGTACCGATGTGAAATACAGCTGTCATATCGATCAGCTTTCTGAAGTACTTGAACAGGCTTTGACCGATTACCAGATCCTTGAAATAGATCACCGGCGATTAATGGGATATGAAAGCCTCTATTTTGACACCCCCGGTTTTGAGATGTACCTTAAACATCATAACCGCAATTTAAACCGCCATAAAGTCAGAATCCGCACTTATACTGATTCGGACGAAACATTTCTTGAAATCAAGTTCAAGAAAAATACGGGAACGACTGTCAAACAGCGAATCCCCTATTCCCGGAAAACTGATTTGCACGACCCGGCAGCGCGTACTTTTCTTGTCGAAAACACATCCTATACACCTGAAGACCTGGTCCCTAAAGTGTTCTCGTCTTTTCGGCGGGTGACACTGGTAAATAAAACCGGTATTGAACGAATTACCATTGATGTTCTGCCGGGATGGTGGTTTAACGAACAAATTAAGGAGATCCCGTACCTGGTCATTATTGAGGTAAAAAGCGGACGAATCAATAACATTGAGGGATTCCCGTTAATTCTTCGTGATGCCAGGATCCACCGCAACCGCCTGAGTAAATACTGTACCGGTATCAATCTTTTATACCCCGAAGTAAAATACAACCGGTTCAAAGCAAAAATATTACTTTTGAAAAAACTGGATAAAACGCAAAATTATGCTCACATTTTTGCACCACTTCTTTGACGGATTTCTTCTGGGCTGGCTGCAACAGCCTGATCAGGGAATTGAATCCATAC
>JAGHDB010000072.1 GCA_021160155.1 Bacteroidales bacterium
GTGGTTATCAGGTCATATATATATTTATTAATTTTTCTCACTATAGAGTACATGTATGAAACCCACCAGGTACCTGGGAACTGATCCGGTCAATCGTTTTTCATAAACATCACAAACATAGTAATACACACCAGGCGGCACCTTTTTCCCGGTCATCCGGCTTTTCCCATCCCAGTTAATCTCGGGATTTTCAGTTTCAAAAACCAGGTTACCCCAGCGATTATATATTTTCAGTTGTATCTTTTCCACCCTGCTGTATGGATTAGGGCGAAGCTTGTCATTCATACCATCTCCGTTGGGAGTAAAAACATTCGGAAGCGAATAGTTCAGACATTCATCCACGCAAACTGTATTGGAGTATTCGCTTTCATTACCCACCGAATCCACTGCGGTAACCGCATAACATCCGGCCATGGTATTTTCAGGATGGTGCCAGTATTCAGTCAGATCAGCCGGTGACACCGTATCCACTACCGCCATATCCCCGTGAAGGGTATTCCGGTAGAAGATTCTATACAGTGCGGCATCCCGTGCGCAGGTATTATTGACATTATTCCAGGTCAGGTGGTTAGCCAGACTGTCGCAAACCGATTTAACTTCCAATACCGGAGGACAGGGAGGTACAGAATCAATCGGGATACCGCAGGAAATTTGGGAATAATTGATCAGATTTTCGATACCCAAATCCTGTAGATGACCCACACTCTTTATCCGGTAGCAATAAGTTCTGCCTTCAGAAAGGTCTGCGTCTATATAATCCTGATCCGTGAACCGGGCAATAGAATCCTCACCTTCTGACGACTGTAAAAAAACCACGTATCGCTGATTGGTCCACGGTACATTTTTTTGCACGGTGAGATGAATGGCACGGTCTAAGCCTTCAAGATTCAGAAATAGTGATGAAGCAACTTGTGGTATTCCTATCCGGAAGAAATTACCCGGTGTTACATTCCACAATTCAACGGAGTAAGACCACTGTTGCGAAGCGGTATTCAAAGGAAGGTCGGTGTAAGTTACTTGGTCAAGTCCATCCAGCGAATCAATTAATACCGGGTTTGTTCCGGTAGGTCCGTCAGATCTAAATATCCGGTACCTGAAAGGGCCGGCAGCACTGCCGAGGTCATCGGGAGTAGGGCGAATCCATTGAATCTGTATGGATCCGTTTTCTTTACTTGTTTCTTCAACAGAAACTTTCGTGATCAATGGAAATCCCTGTACCAGTTCGGTACAGATCTCGTCTGAAGCAAATGATTCGGCACCATCGTTAAAGATTGCGGTAACGCGGTAACAGTATTTTACCGATTGTTCCAGGCCGGAACCCGAATTAGTATCCACAAAGTGCGTTTGACCGGCTCCGTCCACTTCACCGGCCACAGAGTATCCCAAATCATCCGGCAAGCCGGTGTCACAAGGTCCGGGATTCCAGGTGGCAGATCCGGTTTTCCTGTAGATCCTGTATCCTTTCACATGTGTACATACACTGGGATCCCATTGTATTTCAACGGTATTTGAAGTAGGTTGAACACGAACATTCTCAGGTGCCGGAGCGTGTATATAGATTAAAAGGTTTTTACTATCGATCAATTGCAGTTGACTGTTCCTGTCTTTGGCTTTAATAGTCACCAGGTAAGGCTGTTTACGAGCCATCGAATAATCGGTTTGCCATTTAAATGTTGAAATGGCCAGTCCGGGTGTAGAAAGCACCTGTTTGAAAACAGCCGGGTTGGTCTCAAGTGAAAACGGACCTCCTGAAGCTTCCATCATAATGGAATCATTATTGGGATCCAGGGCTCTGATCTCCTGTTCAAACAAATCTCCGGCAGTCAGGCAGAAAGTACCATTACCCTGGATTTGAGGTGGTTGGTTATCCGTTTTATAGACTTCGATCTGCATATCCCTTTGAATACGGCCTATCCTTACCCCAAAGCGCCACTCCTCGATGGTCATAGCCACATTATATTTACCTACCTCGGTAGGTGCTGACCAGATCAGGTCACCGGTCCGTTCATCCACAACCAGTGAATCGCTGAAAGGAGGGAAAGTATACCCTTCGATCTCTTTACCTCCCTCACCCGTACAAATAACCATCTTATAAGAAAGACTATCCCCGTCAGGATCAAAAGCTGCCGGGTTATGAATAAACGCATAACCCAGTCCGGCCTTATCGATAGGTGGGTTAAGTAATACCGGTGTACTGTTTCTGCCTATTTCAGGGTTAATAACCAGAATGGTACGAATAGAGAAAACCACGTTAACTGAATTGGGAATATTTTTCACGTCGCGGTTTCGGTTGGGATCCTCTACCACGATCTGATAGGTACCGGGGCCCGGATAGGTATGATCCCACACGTATCTGTTTCTTTTATAATAATCCGGCAGATAGACCTCTTCCACTCTGGGAACTTCCACGCTCGACCCATCCCCGAACTGCACCAATAATTTCGGGCGATCCGCAACCGGTTGGGGGCCCGTTGAGGTATACGTAATGACAGTGATTCTGAATGTCAGATCGTCAATCTGTTTAAAGGTAATTTCCCCTGCCCGGTTATGTGTGGCGTAAGAAGCAACCGGTAATATAATCAGGATAACAGTAAAGATCGCGTTCCTGAGTTTTCGCCAAAACTTCGATTTCATTTTAATCCGTAACATGCAAATTTTATACCGACTCTGTTATAAATTGATTACAATTACCGGTTTCCCTTTCCTAAATTGATAAGTTTTCTGATTTTTCCCTTTGGTAAATATAACAGGTTTTTTTTGTTCATAAAAAAATAAAAA
>JAGHDB010000068.1 GCA_021160155.1 Bacteroidales bacterium
ACATTTGACCGAATGGCCCTAAACTGATACCTGGTATTTTGTCAAACACCGGCTGGTGTACCGAACAGTGGATTATGAAACGGTTCAAGCCACTGGCGAGTTCCATATCAGCAGTTGGTTTTAATGACTCGGGGGACCATGCCCAGGCATTGCAATAAGCCGTCATAGGCGCAGAGTTTGCCGTCATCGACTCAGCAGCAACTATATTTTGTCCATAAATATGAGCCACGGATGCTGATTCCCGTATATCATTTTTGTAATGAGTCTTTACTTTTCCAACGGGGTTACCGCCAATATTTTGGGGGACCCAGGCGGCACTCATTGGAATATCAGCTTTGCGTTTAACCTCCATGCCATCCGCAATCATATGCCGGCAGTTTTCATGTGATTCACTATAGCGACCCATCCCTCGTTCATGAAGCAACATGGTTAATTGGTTGTAATGGTTCTCAGAAACAAGGTCAGCAATCGTTTTACGGAAATCCCACAGAAAACGATCGCTGGCTTCAGCGCTTTCCACGATGTGGCCGCAAAGTACTGGTAACCAAGGATGCATGTCATAACCACGACGATTCTTAAATTCATTCATCATACTGTCAGTCCAATTCTGATAACCCGCTTCCCAACTGTCGGTAATTATATACTGAAGCCCTTTTTTCCCCATCAGCCCACCGGTTGCATTTTTATACTGATCCAGGTAATTTTCAAAATAAGCTTTGACATAACTCCGGTTAAGCTTATCCACTTCAAGTCCTGTTGCTTCAGGTGAAGCAGGATGATTTGTTTTACCTGTTAAGGAATACCCCAGACGCATAATAACCCAGTGGCCGGCCGGGGGTGTCCACTTAAGGGTGCCATCCGGTTGCATTTTCGATGTCAGGTCAACGACATCATCCTTGTTGATGACATCAATCGCAGAAACCGGAGGTGTTGCCAGTGAATATAAACTGCCATTAGGCGTTGCCATTGAGTTCATATGTATGGGACTGAACCCTGCCTTATCTTCAAACCGGTTAACTTTAGGAACGCTGTACAGTACCACTTCTGCTACCTGTGTGCCAACTGGAACAATGATTTTCTGAGTCTTTGAACCACTAACACCTGTATTTTTAGTTTGTTGGGTGAGGACAAATGTAATACGGAAAAATCTTGCCGTAACCGGTAAGAATGTTATTGTTTTTTGAAATGTTCCTCCCTTCTCCGGAATCTCTACTATTTTTTCAAATCTAATGCCGTCATTACTTGCTTCAAGAATCCTCCTTCCGTCGCGCCGGACACCTTGACTATGGGCTACCAGACTAATAGACTGAATCTTCTCAGGTTTGGTAAACTCAAACTGTATCCACGATTTTTTGTTTGGCGGGGCTGCCGGTAAAAATGTGGTTTTTGCCAAGTCCCCATCTGTAAGCATGGTAAGATCAAATTTCCCCCCACTGGAAGTGACCTTAGGTCGTAGTTTTGCCATTGGTATATCATTTTGTGGCACACGAAATGCCACCACCGCAGCATCGGCATAATACTCTTTTTTACTTTCCCCATTGTTAATATTCTGAAAAGTACCTGTGGTTTTTGGTGGCTTAGGCAAAACACCTCTAAAGGGCTTCCCCCCTTCTATACGAGTCTCACTCCACACATATTTTTTCATAGCCTGGGCAGGGGTTACCCATGGGCCACCACTCTCACTCCATCCCGGAGAGCCGGCAATAGCCATCTCCAGGCCTAATGAATCAGCCAGCTTTGTTGCAAATAAAAATGCTTCTTTCCATTCCGGGGTCATATAACCCAACCTCTTTTTGACAATCTGAGGGGTTCTCAAGGATGCATCAAAGTTCTGAAAACCACCAATACCCACCCTTTTCATCCACTCAAGGTCGGCCCTGATCCCTTCTTTGGTAATATTCCCATTCATCCAATGCCACCATACCCGTGGCCTCGCATTCCCGGGAGGATTCAGAAATCCTTTTTTAAGTTCCAATAATGTTTTGGCAGATTTTTCCGTGGAGGGTCCTGTGCACTTCACCAAAACCATACTAAATGATGAAAGCAATAAGATGGATAATATTACAATTAGTTCGTTAATGATTTTAATATAGTGCCTTTTCATGACCCCACTCGGACAATTAATAATGTTTGAGGATAATAATTAAAATCTTTTATACTATCATACTTATTCAATATGTATTTACTGAATTATCTATATACTCTTTTCATTTGTTGAAGACGTTCTTTCAAGATATTCTTTATGGTTTGGTATTTGCTGTCTTTTGCCAGGTTATTTATCTCATACGGATCATTGTTCACGTTAAACAGCCATTCATAGGTTGAATCACGGTCTATAAAATGAACATATCTCCACTCATTACTGACCACCCCTTCAGACCTCGGAATGGTCTTATGTTTAAACCTGTGTTCAATCATAAATTCTTTCCTCCACTCCTTAACCTGTCCGTAAACCAGTCTCCGAAGACTTTTCCCCTGCATGGAGGCCGGGACATCCACACCGGCATAATCCAAAATGGTAGGAGCAATATCTATATTCAGAACATAATCATTACGCCTTTCACCCTTTGCTTTACCCGGCAATGCCGGATCATAAATAATCAAAGGAACCCGAAGTGACTCTTCATGCCCGTACCATTTTCCCGCCAGTCCGTGTTCCCCAAGATAATAACCGTTGTCCCCCATCAACATGATAATGGTATTTTTCTCGAGATGATGTGTCTTAAGATATTTTCTGATTTTACCAATCTGCACATCCACACCATAAATCAAACGATAATAGCCGGCCAGTGACTTCTGGTATTTTTCAGGCGTATCAAAACGAATCTTCCAACGTATCCTCCCTTCATTGTTCTTACGGAAAAACTCAGGAAACGTGTGCCAGTATAATGAATCCGCCGTCGTGGACATCGGAAATAACTGATTTTTATACAAATCAATATAGGACGAATCATAAAGATACTGACGAGGATCCCCATCCTGACAGTGAGGAGCTTTAAAACTTACAGACAGACAAAATGGCCCTTTGTCCCCATATTGCTCAAGAAATTCAAGTGCCTGAGCCCCTATGATCTTTGTCAGGTGGATATCCCTGCCCAAACTGTCTTTATGCCAGTAATACCCCTGGCCCGGGAAGCACTTCCAGTAATCATACTCTTTCACAGGGAAATCCCTCCCTTTCCCCACACCGTATTTGCCAATAAATCCTATCTTATATCCGGCTTTTTTTAATAACATAGGATACGTATAACGATAGGCACTATCCGTAAAATGTGTGGCAAAATCTTTTATGCCATGTCGATATGCATACTGTCCACTCAGTATGCTTGCC
>JAGHDB010000298.1 GCA_021160155.1 Bacteroidales bacterium
CGATGAGGGACCTGAAACTGAAGTAGCTGTGAGTCCGTTTTTTATGGGCGAGGTAGAGGTTACATGGGATGAATACCTGGCATTTTATGCGCAGACATCAGCCGAAGGCCGTTCAAGTGATACGGAGGGTATCCGGAGCAAAGGATCCAAAATTACCGGTGTTGATGCCATTATCGGAGCCACACCACCCTATGGACAACCTGATCAGAATTGGGGAAAAGGCAAACGGCCCGCCATCTCCATTAGCTACCACGCTGCAGAAACTTATTGCCGGTGGTTATCAAAAGTAACCGGCAAAACTTACCGGCTGCCAACCGAGGCAGAATGGGAATATGCTGCAAGAGCCGGAACTTCCGGACCATACTTTTTTAATGGAGACCCGAAAAGATTCATGAAGAAAAAACTCTTCTCCTCCAAAAGAGATACCACTATGATCAACCGGTACGTTATTTACAGCCAAAACAGTATGGCCAAAACCCAGGAACCGGATGCCGTATTACCCAATCCGTTCGGTTTAAAAAACATGCTGGGAAATGTAGCGGAATTTTGTGCCGATTGGTATGCGCCTAATACTTATTCTTCTTATGGGAAAGGAGTAGTAAAAAATCCTAAAGGTCCTCAATCCGGTAAAGAGCATGTAGTACGGGGAGGAAGTTACCGGAGTAATGCAGATCAGGTAAGGTGTGCCAACCGTGATTTTACCAGAACTGATGAATGGTTAAAAACCGATCCTCAGATTCCGAAAAGTATTTGGTGGTATTCTGACTGCTATTATGTTGGATTCAGGGTGGTCTGTGAATTTGATGAAAAAACCGGTAAATTAGCTGGAGATTAATAACAAGTGGACAGAAATTCCGTAATTAAAGAAACTGAATCATGAAAAAATCAACTTTAAGTCGTCGTAATTTTATCAGCAGGGCTGCCACAGCCGGTGCAGCCGGTGTAATTGCCGCACCTGCCCTGCTCAATTCCTGTGCACCCAAAATAAAAGAGGTTGCATATAATGACAGCACTTTATTAAATCAGGCACCTGACGGTCCCGAATTGAAAGCAGCACTAATCGGATGCGGAGGCCGTGGAACCGGTGCCGCACAGAATTTTTTAGATGCCGGTCCGCATTTGAAAATCATTGCCCTGGCCGACCTGTTTCAGGATCGTCTGGATGAATGCCGCAATAAACTGAAAAAGAACAAAAACCAGGAAATACCTGATGAAAATTGTTTCCTCGGCTTTGATGCCTACGAAAAAGTGATGGACATGAAGGATGTGGATCTGGTGATTCTGGCCACGCCGCCCTATTTCCGCGCGCAAATGTTTGAAGCTGCAGTACAGGCACGCAAACATGTATTCATGGAAAAGCCGGTAGCCGTAGATCCCACCCAGGCCCGTTCAATCATGAGTACCGCAAAAAAAGCCGAAGCACTTGAATTATCTGTAATTACCGGTACTCAAAGGCGGCATCAGCGTGATTATATTGACCTGTACAAAAAAACTGCCGGAGGAATGATTGGTGAACTGACAGGAGGTAATGTATATTGGAACGGAGGCAAACTGTGGCATAAAAATCCCCGTCCCGAATGGACTGAAATGGAGTACATGATTCGTAACTGGGTGAACTGGTGCTGGCTTTCGGGTGATCACATCGTAGAACAGCATGTCCACAATATCGATATTGCCAACTGGTTTTCAGGCAGCCATCCGGTAAAAGCACTTGCTTTCGGTTCAAGACAACGCCGGGTCACCGGTGACCAGTATGACAACTTCAGTACCGATTTTGTCTTTGAAAATGGCATCCATATTCACAGCATGTGCCGCCAGATCAACGGTTGCGGCGGAGGAGTATATGAACGTCTGCAATATACAGAAGGAGCAGCCAATTGCCACTGGACTAACGGTCATCTTACCGATCTTGAAGGTAATGTAATCTACACTTATCCCTATCCGTTAAACGACAACGGCAATCGTTATCTTGAAGTGAATCCTTATGTACAGGAACATATTGATCTGGTCACCTCCATACGTAATGCAAAACCGATCAATACGGCTGAAGATACAGCCATCTCAACCATGACCGCCATCATGGGCCGGATTTCCGCTTATACCGGAAAAGAGGTTACCTGGGATGAGATGATGAACTCAGATCTGAAACTGGGACCAAAAGTATTCGCATTCGGGCCGGTTGATGTGCCTAAAGAAGTACCCGTTCCGGGTAAAGCCTGGAATGCTAAATCATAGAAAAGGAGGAGCTGTGAATCAATCAAGAAGGAATTTCGTTAAAAAAGCTACGGTTGCCGCAGTTGCTGCTGTCGCAGCGCCGCAATTCCTCCATGCAGTAAACCCGCATCAGGATAAAAAAAACACGGATCATGTTCCTTTTAAACTGAAGTATGCCCCTTCAATGGGTATGTTCAGGGCATCAGCCGGAACTGATCCGGTTGATAACATCCGGTTTTGTCATGACCAGGGTTTTCGTGCCATGTTTGATAACGGATTAATGAATAAACCGGCTGATCTTCAGGAACGGATTGCCTACGAGATGGATCGCCTGGGTATGGAATTAGGCCCTTTTGTATTATATGCAGACTTTAAGGTCGCCTCCTTTGTGCTGGACGATCCCGATATCAGAAAAATGCTGATTAAACGAACCCGTGATGGAATCGAAACAGCCAAGCGTACCGGAGCCAAATGGGCATTGATGGTACCCGGCAGATACGACGAAAGGCTTCATCGTGATTATCAAACCGCTAATGTGATCGAAAATTTGAAATTCTGTGGTGAAGTAGCCGCATCCGCAGGCATGACCATCGTAATTGAACCGCTCAATACCCTGCACGATCATCCGGGTCTTTTTTTGAATGGCATCCCACAAGCCTACCAAATATGCAAAGCAGTGGATAATCCCTATGTCAAGATCGTGGATGATCTCTATCACCAACAGATTACCGAGGGAAACCTGATTCCCAATATTGAAGCCGCTTATAGTGAAATCGCCGCTTTCCATCTCGGGGATAATCCCGGCCGTAAAGAGCCCAACACAGGTGAAATCAATTTCAGAAATATCTTTAAATATCTTTACCACAAAGGATATGATGGAGTGCTGTGCATGGAGCACGGAAAAAGTCTGAAAGGAAAAGAGGGAGACCAACAAGTGATTGCTGCATACCGGGAGTGCGACGGTTTTACCGTTTGACCCCGCCCGGTTTAAACTTTTTCATCCCGGCCCAGTCTAAAAAGCAGTAATCATTAAAATGGAATAGCTATGAAACAAAAAGCATGGATTTTTTCAGTTATTGTACTTTTCCTGATCGGCTTCAGTTCCTGTAATAAGAATATCGATCCGGTTAATCTGGCCACTCAGGCTACCAATACTCACTTGATGAGGAATTCATTGATGAACTTAATGATGACCTGATTGAAGAACTTCTCGAAATCGATGGTATTATTTTCGGTGGTTTTAAAGACGGCCGTCTGGATTGCCGAACAATTACCGTGGAGCCTCTTGACAGGAATGTGTGGCCTAAGACTATTACAATTGATTTTGGCAATGGTTGTGAAGTTAGAGACAGTATTGTAAAAAAAGGTAAAATTATCATTAAACAAAGTGCCCCGCGAAATACTGATTCATGGGAGAAAGTGGTTACTTTCGATGGCTATGCCGTGAATAATACCCAAATTGAAGGAACCCATACGATCTCTTTCAGCCTTGAATCGGGTAATCCGGTCTGGACCTCAGTCATCACCGGAAGTAAAATCACTAAAGAAGATGGTACGGTTATTACCCGGGAAGCTACCTATGTCAGAGAACAAATTGCAGGTACAGAAACTCCGAGGAACCGTTTTGACAATATATATCTGTTAACCGGAGATGCCAGCGGTGTGAACTGCAACGGCGATTCTTATACCTCTATTATTACCAAACCCCTGGTAATCAATATGGGATGTCGTTGGATCCAGGAAGGCACCAAAGAGATTCATATCGGGGACAAACCCCTGATCACACTGGATTTCGGAGACGGCACCTGCGATAACAAAGCTACCCTTACCCAAAATGGTGAGACCCGTGAAATCATCCTGAGAGGAATGCGCAGAAGATAATAAAAGAAGAATTTGCAAATTTAAAACCATTGTGTATTTTTGACGCCGTTATGACAACCCGTGCACATCTTTATTTCTTTTACTTTTTTGGCTTTTATTACCAGAAGCCAGCCGGGACGCCATAAAACCCCAAAATTGTAAACATCAATTAAGGATAAAAGCGAACCCGGTCAGAAATGACCGGGTTTTTTATTACACAATGGACCAGATAAAAATAGCAATTCAGGGGATCGAGGGATCATTCCACGATCAGGCTGCCCGGGAGTTCTTTCAGGATAAACCGATCAG
>JAGHDB010000344.1 GCA_021160155.1 Bacteroidales bacterium
AGACGGGTTCCGGTGTGATGTGGCGCACCAGGTTCCGGTGGATTTCTGGAATGAAGTAAGACCGGCTCTTCAGGAGGTTAAACCGGATGTATTATTGGTGGCTGAGGCAGAGCAGCGCAATTTGCATGAACATGCTTTTGACATCACCTACGCCTGGGAATTTCACCACCTGATGAATGAAATTGCGCAGGGACATCAATCCGTTAAAGCTATTGATGACTACTTTACCCGTTCAGACACCCTGTACAACCCGAATGACATGCGGATGTATTTTACTTCAAACCATGATGAAAATTCATGGAATGGTACGGTGTTCGAAAGATTGGGTAAAGCCGCCGAAACCATGGCAGTGCTGAGTTTCACAATCCCTGGTATTCCATTGATTTACAATGGCCAGGAAGCCGGCCTCAACCACCGGTTGAAATTCTTTGAAAAAGATCAGATTGTTTGGCGAACGCATCCTTTCGAAAAATTATACCAGCGTTTAAACCAATTAAAAGAAGAAGAGTCTGCACTCTGGAATCCCGGATTCGGGGGAACGTACACCCGGCTAGCCACAGAAAACGACTCATCCCTTCTGGCTTTTATCCGCTCGAAAGGCAACAATCGGGTAGTTTGTCTGTTTAATTTAACGAATCAATCACAAAATGGTTCACTTACGGAAATCAAGGGAAATTTTCACGACTATTTCAGTGGAGAACACTGGAAATCAAACGTATTCACTCTGGAGCCATGGGGATACCGGGTTTTGGTAAAGAAGTAAGAAAGAATAAACGGGAGGACAGCAGAAGGTTTTAGGTTTTAAGTCATTGACATGAAGCGAATTAGGATTTTTCTCTACATTGTTGTTTGTACAATTTTTTCTGGTGATGCAGTATGGGGTCAGCGGTACCTGACGCTTCAGGACCTGCCTCAGAAAATAGATACGAGGGTCTATTATTCGGTTTTTGTCAGATCATTCTATGACAGCAACGGGGATGGCATAGGGGATATTCAGGGCCTGATCTCCAAACTCGACTACCTTCAGGATCTGGGAATTGAGGGATTATGGCTTCTGCCGGTACAGCCTTCGCCTTCCTATCACAAATATGATATAACCGACTATTACGGCATCGATCCTGAGTATGGTACGCTGAAAGATTACCGGCAACTGGTCAGTGAAGCACACAAACGTCACATGAAAATTCTGCTTGACCTGGTGGTGAATCACACTTCTAACCTGCACCCGTGGTTTCAGCAGGCGATTGCAAATCCGAAAAGTTCTTACCGTAATTATTATATCTGGACCGGTGACACGGCAGTGATCAACCGGGATCGCTATCATTGGTATGCAGTTAAGGATCAGGATGGTAATAAATTACCGGGCGAACGGTATTTCGGTTTTTTCTGGTCGGGGATGCCCGATTTGAATTTCGACAATAAAAAAGTCCGGAAAGAAATCATCAAGATTGCACGGTTCTGGTCAGAAAAGATTGGGGTGGATGGATTTCGCCTTGATGCTGCCCGGCATATTTACCCGGATGATGAAATTAACAAGACCCTGGCCTGGTGGGATGAGTTCAATGAGCAAATCCATACCAGATCAGCCTCACCCTGGCTCGTGGGTGAGATCACAGGTGGGACAGAAAACACCGTACCTTTTCTGGCAAACGGATTGGATGCTACTTTTAATTTCACTCTTGCCGGGTTGATTGACCGGAGTGTGAAAGAGGAGTCGGATCTGGGCATTGTAGATAGCTGCCTCTCCATCACCCGTTGTTATCTGCAAGCTAACCCAAATGCCGAAGATGCAATCTTTCTTACCAATCATGATATGAACCGCATCATGACCGAATTGAAGGGCAACCGGGAACAGGCGCGCATAGCGGCATCCCTGCTGCTAACCCTGCCCGGCAATCCGTTTATCTATTACGGAGAAGAGATCGGTATGCTGGGTGAAAAACCGGATGAATATATCCGCGAACCTTTTTTATGGAATATTGAAGGAGAAGATCAGGGACAAACATCATGGGAAATCCCATACCGGTCAAGTTCAAGAACCGTCAAGCCTTTGGCATTTCAAAAAAAGGACCCCCGGTCGCTTTACAATCACTACCGGCACTTAATACATACCCGCAACAACTCCCGTGCGTTGCGTCAGGGATGGCTGGTCCCGTTCGGGGGCCATCACCGCGAGATTGTTTCATTTCTCAGAGAACTCCCGGATGAGAGGGTACTGGTACTGATCAACCTGACCGGTGCGATACAGAAACTGGATTGGCCCCAGGGTTTGGATCCTGTAAAAGTATTATACGGAACACATAAGGTTTTTAAGAAAGGAGAAAAAATTATTTATCTGCAACCTTACGCCACATTCATCCTGCAAACCAGGGTAAATTAACGCTGTGTGATCTTGTCATTGATCCAGTTCCTGGCGTTCACAAATGCTTCAAGCCAAGGAGCCACTTCATCCTGTTGACGATCAGATGGATAATGAGCCCATTGCCAGGGCAGGAAAGCTCGTTCAAGATGCGGCATCATAGCCAGATGGCGGCCATCGGAAGAACAGAGAGCAGCAATTCTTTCTGGTGAACCGTTTGGATTACCGGGATATTCATGATATGAGTATCTCGCGGCCACATGATAATGATCAAGAGGATACGGAAATTCGAATCGGCCTTCACCGTGTGCCACCCAGATTCCAAGCCTGGATTCAGCAAGTGAACCCAACATAACCGATTGATTCTTGGGAATATCAACTGTAAGAAAAGCTGATTCGAATTTACCCGACCGGTTCACTTTCATCTCGGGATGATCCGGCATAGCCGGATCTATCAAATGCATCTCCATCATCAGCTGGCATCCGTTACAAACACCCAAGCTCAGGGTATCATCACGGCGGTAAAAATTTTCAAGTGCCACCCGTGCTTTTTCATTATATCTGAAAGCACCTGCCCAGCCCCTTGCCGATCCCAGCACATCGCTATTTGAAAATCCGCCCACGAAAACGATCATATGAACATCATCCAGCGTTTCACGGCCGCTGATCAGGTCTGTCATGTGTATGTCTTTGACCTCCATACCGGCCAGATACATCGCGTAAGCCATTTCACGGTCACCGTTAACCCCTTTCTCGCGGATAATAGCAGCTTTGGCTCCTTTTTTAAAAGTACCCGACCATCGTGTTCCCCATGTCGCAGACCGGCCGGTGAATGATTCAGGGAACCTGAAAATCAGAGGCTGAGCGGCAAACCGGTTCATACGTTCTAACGCTAATTCAGGGAGCGTTTGTAAACGGTCAAAATGATATGATGTTCTGTACCAATCCTCACGGTAACGGTCAATATCCAGTGTCCATCTGTTCTCCCCGCTCAAAATGCGCATCTCACGCTCGGGAACCGGTTGACCCAACAGATAGTGAGTGATACCCTTTTGTTTCAATCGGGTCATCACCCGGTCAACTTCCCTGACCTGTATCACCACGGAGGGTTGTTCTGAGAAAAGAATTCTCACAGGATCATCAACCGGAAAAGTTGACAGATTGATTGCAGCACCTCCCTGCCTGTTTGCAAAACACATCTCCAATAAGGTAGTAATCAGTCCACCCGCAGACACATCATGGCCACTGATAATCAGTTGATCTTGAATTAATTCCTGGAGTACAGCGAAAGTCGTTGCAAATAATCCGGGAGCTGCCGTATCAGGTGTTTGCACGCCCACAGAAGAGAGAGTCTGGAAAAAGCTGCTGCCACCCAAAGAGAACTTACCATCCGAAAGATCCACATAGACCAGACCGGTAGTTTTATCCGGTTGCATCACCTGCGAAACTACTTTACGGATCCGGTCAACAGCACCCATGGCTGAAACGATCACGGTACCCGGACTGTAAACTACTTCCCCTCCGGGATATTTCTGTGTCATTGACATAGAGTCTTTCCCGGTTGGCACATTGATTCCCAAAGCGCAGGAGAAATCGCTCAGACTTTGAACTGCCCGGTACAGGCGGGCATTTTCACCGGGATTTTTAGCCGGCCACATCCAGTTAGCCGAAAGGGATACCGAGCGCAGACCATTGGAAAGAGGAGCCCAAACCAGGTTGGTCAGTGCTTCGGCCACAGCCAAACGGCTGCCTGCCGCTTCATCGGCCAATGCAGCAACCGGAGCATGACCGATTGCCGTGGCAATTCCTCCCGATCCTGTATAATCAAGTGCCACTACGGCCAGATCGTTGAGTGGGAGCTGAATCTCTCCGGCGCACTGTTGCACCACTCCTTTCCCCGTAACGGAACGGTCAACCTTATTAGTCAGCCAGTCTTTACAGGCAACAGACTCGAGTTGAAGCACTTGTGACAAGTAGAATTCAAACCGGCTGATCCGGTAATCCGGATCCGGGAATTGTAAAGTAACCGTCTCATCAGTCAATACGGTTTTGGGAGGCTTACCAAAGAGATATTCCAGTTCAAGATCAATCGGGGATTGTTTCTCTTTATTGCTGGTAAAACGTAATTTCATATCCCCGGTAACAACTCCTACCCGATATACCGGAGCTCTTTCACGTTCGGCAATATCCTCTAATAAAGAGAGACCTTTCTGACGGATTACCAGTCCCATTCGCTCCTGCGATTCATTACCGATAATCTCTCTGGCAGAAAGCGTGGGGTCTCCAACCGGAAGTTGGTCGGTGTCAATAGTACCTCCGGTAGCTTCAACCAGTTCGGAGAGACAGTTCAGATGCCCGCCGGCACCATGATCATGCAGAGAAACAATCGGATTATGAACTGATTCGGCAAGAGCCCGGAGGGCATTAAACACCCGTTTCTGCATTTCGGGATTGGAACGCTGAATCGCGTTTAATTCGATCGCGTTTTCATATTCACCTGTTGCTACTGAGGAGACGGCACCGCCACCCATTCCGATCCGGTAGTTATCCCCTCCCAGCACCACAATTATATCTCCCGGTTCCGGCACATCTTTCAAGCTATCCTCCTTACGTGCAAAGCCCACTCCGCCGGCCAGCATGATCACCTTATCAAACCCCCATGCATGATCCGGTTCCTGATGTTCAAAGGTAAGCAGACTGCCACAAAGCAGAGGCTGCCCGAATTTATTGCCAAAGTCGCTTGCCCCGTTAGAGGCTTTGATTAAAATTTCTGAAGGAGAATGATAAAGCCAGGGACGCTCTTTATGATGTTCTTCCCATTGTTTTCCGTGCGTCAAACGGGGATAGGAGGTCATATACACAGCCGTCCCGATCAGTGGTATCCCTGCTTTTCCACCACCCATCCGGTCACGGATCTCTCCACCCGAACCGGTTGCCGCACCATTAAAAGGCTCTACGGTTGTCGGAAAATTGTGTGTTTCGGCTTTCAGTGATAAAACCGTGTCAATCTCTCTGACAGAAAAATAACCGGCCCGCTCCGGGTGTTCAGGAGCGAATTGCTCCGCTTTCGGGCCTGCCACAAAAGCCACATTATCCGAATAGGCAGAGACGATCTCATTAGGATTAACTTTTGATGTCTTTTTGATCAGCGCAAAAAGTGAATCCGGCATCTCCTCGTCGTCAATAATAAAAGTGCCGTTGAAAATTTTGTGACGGCAATGTTCAGAATTCACCTGGGAGAAGCCAAATACTTCAGAATCGGTCAGTGGTCGTCCGATCTTTTTCGATATCTCCTTCAGGTAGTTAATTTCATCATCACTCAGTGCCAATCCTTCAAGTTCATTATATTGTGCAATATCAGTTACCGGCAATACCGGATCCGGCTGAAGATCCACACTGAAAATATCCTGATCCAGTTGCTGATAACGAGCCTGCAGCATCGGGTCAAAGACCTCACGGGCAGTACGTACCCGGTAAAACTGCTCAATTCTGCGGATCCCTGCAATTCCCATATTTAACGTGATTTCCACGGCATTGGTTGACCATGGAGTAATCATCTCTTTTCTCGGACCGACGAATGGGCCCTCAACCTGTGTGACCCGGAGAAACTCGGGGTAGCGGAAAAGCCAGAGTAATTTATCCAGATCAGCCCGGTTTAATTGGACAGAGCTATCCACACAAAAAAGGGAATCTTCATTCTCGAAAAACAGAATCATGGGGATGGTATTAGTTGGCAGCAAATTTAATAA
>JAGHDB010000172.1 GCA_021160155.1 Bacteroidales bacterium
CCACCATACTACCCTGTCCTGATTGCTGTGCTGGCCGTCCTGCTATCCGGATGCCATTTTGCCGGCCACCGTAATTCCGCCAAAAAAGATACAAACCTTACTGCAATTCCGGTTTTCTCGGCAGATTCAGCCTATGCCTATGTGGCCAAACAGCTCTCGTTCGGATCAAGAGTCCCCAATACCCCGGCCCATAAAGCCTGCGGCGACTGGCTCGCCCAAAAATTCAGAACCTTCGGGGCCAGCCTCATCGAACAAAAAGATACCGTAACAGCATTCGACGGCACCCCGCTGCATATGCGAAACCTGATCGCTCAATACCAACCTGAAAAACGTAACCGTATTCTGCTGATGGCCCATTGGGATACCCGTCCGTTCGCCGACCACGATCCCGACCCCAAAAACCATCAAACCCCTATTCCGGGAGCCAGCGACGGCGCCAGCGGCGTGGGGATACTGCTCGAGATCGCCCGCCACCTGAAAACACACCCTACTTCCCTTGGAGTGGACCTGATTCTTTTCGATGTTGAAGATTACGGTGTTCCCGATCAGAGTGAATACGAATGGAAAGCCGACAGCTGGTGCCTGGGTTCACAATACTGGGCGCATCACCTGCACCGAAGCGACTATTCCGCCCGTTTCGGTATCCTGCTCGATATGGTGGGCGCCGCACATGCCCGGTTTACCCGCGAAGAGATCAGCCTCTACTATGCACCGAATATAGTGGACAAAATATGGAATACCGCCCGTGAATTGGGATACGGTAATTATTTCTCCTGGCAAAAAACACCCCAGTTGGTAGATGATCACCGGTACGTGAATGAGATCACTGGCATCCCTTCAGTGGATATCATCCAATATGACCCCGCTACCGAAAGTAATTTCGGCAGCTATTGGCATACCCTGAATGACAACCTGCAGATTATCAGTAAAGAAACACTTCAGGTGGTAGGAACCACCGTCCTAACGGTCATCTATCGTGAAAAAATTTAATTACTCTTTTATTCTGTTTATATGGTTACACTGAACCACACTAAAGTCAAAGAACTGCTGACTGCCGAACCAAAAGGTCAGGATGTTACGGTAAAAGGTTGGGTGCGCACCCGGAGAGGAAGTAAAAAAATCGCCTTTATCGCACTGAATGACGGATCCATCGTGCATAATATCCAGATCGTGGCCGATCCCGCAGCATTCGATCCCGATCTTTTGAAAAGTATCACTACCGGTGCCTGTATCCGGGCTACCGGTCCGCTTGTTAGATCTGCCGGGAGCGGTCAACCGGTTGAAATCCAGGCTAAAGAAATTGAAATATACGGCCATGCCGATCCCGAAAAATATCCGCTCCAAAAAAAGCGACACAGTATGGAATTTCTCCGCGAAATCGCCCACCTGCGCCCCCGTACCAATACCTTCGGCGCCGTGTTCAGGATCCGCCACCACATGGCCTATGCCATTCACCAATATTTTAACGAAAACGGATTTTTCTACCTGCATACCCCCATTATTACCGGATCCGACTGCGAAGGAGCCGGAGAAATGTTCCATGTCACCAACCTCGATCTGAACCGGCTCCCCAAAACACCCGACGGAGCCATCGATTATAACCAGGATTTTTTCGGCAGAGAAACCAACCTCACCGTTTCAGGCCAGCTCGAGGGAGAACTGGGCGCCCTGGCTCTTTCGGAGATCTATACATTCGGACCGACATTTCGTGCCGAAAACTCCAATACCCCGCGGCACCTTGCCGAATTCTGGATGGTCGAACCCGAAATGGCCTTCTATGAAATCAAAGAAAATATGGACCTGGCGGAGGATTTCGTGAAATCCCTGGTCCGGTATGCCCTCGATCATTGCCGCGACGACCTGCAGTTTTTCAGTAAAATGTATGACCCCGAGCTGATCGACCGACTCCATTTTGTACTCGAAAACAGTTTCATCCGGATGAGCTACACCGAAGCAGTGGAAATCCTTATAAAATCAGGTAAAAAATGGGAGTTCCCGGTTAGCTGGGGCAGCGATCTCCAGGCCGAACATGAACGATACCTCGTAGAACAACATTTTAAAAAACCGGTGATCCTGACCGACTACCCCAAAGATATCAAAGCATTCTATATGTATCAGAATGAGGATAATAAGACGGTGCGCGGCATGGATGTGCTCTTCCCGAAGATCGGTGAGATCATCGGCGGATCCCAACGCGAACATCGCTATGACTACCTGGCCCGGCGGATCCGCGAAATGAACCTGCCCGAAAAAGATATGTGGTGGTACCTCGAAACACGCCGGTTCGGTACCGCTCCCCATTCGGGATTCGGACTCGGTTTTGAGCGACTCATCCTCTTTATTACCGGGATGACCAATATCCGGGATGTCATACCTTTTCCCAGGACTCCGAAAAATGCGAATTTCTAAAATTTCGTAAATTGCCTATCGGAATCCGGCAGGAAAAGTAACTATGCTCAAACAACACTTACAGCAGAAACTTCTGCAAAAATTATCTCCCCAGCAGATCCAGTTGATCAAACTGCTCGAGATCCCTGCTGTCCAGTTGGAAAAGCGTATTAAAAAAGAACTCGAAGAGAACCCGGTGCTCGAAGAGGGGCGCGAAACCGACCCCGATACCCCCGATGATATAATCCAGAATGATCTTGAAGAAGAACAGGATGAGGTCTCTATTGAATCCTACAAAGACGATGGTGAAATCCCTTCCTACCGGTTGAATCCCGGAAACTACTCCCAAAACAGCGAAAAATCCGTTGAAATTCCATTCTCCACCGGGATCTCTTTCCGGGAAAATCTCTCCAATCAATTGGGATTCAGAATTCTGGATGAACACAAACAGGCGCTGGGACACTATATCCTGGGTAATATTGACGACGACGGATACCTCCGGAGAGAACTGTCGAGTATTGTGGACGACCTGGCATTCAGCATGAATATCCGGACTTCCGAAGAGGAGCTTGAAGAGATCCTGAAGATCATCCAGGATTTTGATCCTCCGGGCATCGGTGCCCGTAATCTCAGGGAGTGCCTGTTGCTTCAGATCGACCGCATCACCGACGAAAACCGGAATACACGTCCGCTGGAACTGGCCCGGACCATCCTAAAGGATCATTTCGATGAATTTACCCGAAAACATTATGAAAAAATCCGGCAGAAAATGAACCTGAGCGATGAAGAGCTGAAAGAAGCGGTGGGTGAAATCCTCAAACTGAATCCCAAGCCGGGCGGAGGATACAGCGACCCGCTCTCCCGCTCATCCCACCAGATCGTTCCCGATTTTATCCTCGAAGATCAAAACGGAGTGCCTGAATTATCCCTCAATGCGAAAAATGCACCCGACCTGCGGATCAATTCTACCTACGCCCGGATGCTGAAAAAATTCAGGGAGGATAAAAAAAATCAAAACCGGGATCAGAAAGAGGCAGCCACATTCGTCAAACAAAAAATGGAGTCGGCCAACTGGTTCATCGATGCCATCAGACAACGACAGCATACCCTCATCCTGACCATGAACGCCATCATGGAATTTCAAAAAGAATATTTTCAAACCGGATATGAAACCAACCTGAAACCTATGATCCTGAAAGATATCTCTGAAAAAACCGGGCTGGATATCTCTACCATTTCCCGTGTGGCCAATTCAAAATACATCCAGACCAACTGGGGGATCTTTCCGCTGAAATATTTCTTCTCTGAAGGGATGCAAACCGATTCGGGTGAAGAGGTATCCACACGTGAAATCAAAAAAATACTGCAGGAATGTATTGAAGGAGAGGATAAAAAACATCCGCTTACCGACGATAAACTGGCCGATATATTAAAAGAAAAAGGCTACCTGATTGCCCGGCGCACGGTAGCCAAATACCGCGAGCAACTGAACATCCCGGTAGCCCGCCTAAGAAAAGAACTCCTGTGAAAGCAGCCCGGATCATATCCTGCCTCTTCCATCCCCTGATCATGCCACTCGCCGGGGTAGTTATTTTGCTCAACACCGGCAGCTGGCTCGTTCTTCTGCCCCCTGAAGCCAGCCGTTACATATACCTGGTAGTCACCGTAACCACCATTATCCTGCCCCTCTCGGCAATGCCGTTGCTGAAAAACCGGTCGTGGATTCATAGCTATCTGCTTGAGGATAAAAAAGAACGACGCATTCCGCTGCTGGTTGGTGCTTTCTTTTACCTGGCCGGCGCCTTTGTGCTGCAACAGGTTCATGCCCCCATGATCTTTTCACTCTTTCTGAATGCCTCATCCATGATCATCCTGCTGATGGCCCTGCTTACCTGGAAATGGAAGATCAGCAACCACATGGCGGCTATGGGTAGTTTAACCGGCCTGATTCTGGCGCTCTCTTACCGCTGGCTGGCCAATATGGAGGGTGTGCTCATCGTACTTTTTCTGCTCACCGGCGTGATCGGAATGGCGCGGTTAAAACTAAATACCCACCGTCCGTTTGAAATCTATGCCGGTTACCTGATCGGATTCACCGTAAGCTTTTTACTGATCCGCTTTATCTGATACGGGCATCAGTGCCATCCGCTGCACAAATAACTCGTTGAACTCCATATCCCCTGAAAGTTCTATGTATTCGGCTTGTTGTACAATCCGGTTGAGCCGTTCACGGTACACCGGCTCATGCAGATAGAGCCGGGCCCCCAAAGCGGCAGTATTCCCCACCCGGATCACCCGTTTTGACAATGCTTCAGGGATCAATCCAATCCTGCCGGCAGAATCCGGATCCAGGGCATACCCGAAACCACCCGCCAGATAAAGAACCGGAAGAGAAGACTTGTGATCCGGAAGAGTTGTTGAATGATCCGAAAAAATTGAGCTGTTAAGCGTGATAGCCGACTTTTTCAGCAGCACTTCTATCCCGGCTGCTATGGCGCCTTTGGCCAGTTGTACCTCCCGGATATCCTGCGGAGTCAGACTGATTGCCGGATGTACTCCCTTCCGGTTTTCAGGGATCAGCACATAATCATCCTCCAGATATCCTGATGTATCCACTACCCCCCGGTCAAGCATCAGCACTACGGCATCCAGCAACCCCGACCCGCACAATCCCACCGGCGATTGATCGTTAATAGTTTGAAAACCATTACTATCCATCTTAAACACCGCCCCTGCAACACCTCCCGTACCGCAACTGATCTTCGCCCCCTCAAATGCCGGTCCGGCTGCCGTGGCACACACCAGTATCCCGTTCCGGTCAATCCGGGCCATCTCCCCGTTCGTTCCGATATCCAGAAACAACACCTGCTCATCCCCCTCAGGCCAATCCAACGCGGCAATACCCGCCACAATATCCGCCCCCACATACGCCGATACCGAAGGCAGCAAAGTAATCCGTATCCCCTGAAATTCCTCCATTCCCTTCATCCCCACCATCTCCACCATCCCGGTAAACACCGGCGTAAAAGGATACTCCGCCAAAGGAGCCGGATTGACGCCTTTGAAAATATGCAGCATGGTGGTATTACCCACCACACTCATCTCTTTGACCGCATCCGGAGCTACCCCGGCTTCCCCGCATAACTCCAGTATCCCGTTCTTAATACCCTGAACAACCAACTCCCGTAACTTCTCCACCCCGTTTTCGTTCTCGCGGCAATATTGTATCCTGCTGATCACATCCGCCCCGTAAGCCTGCTGCGGATTGACAAAACTGCGTACACCGGTGTTTTTCCGCTTTGCCAGATCCTCCAGAAATACCACCACCGTAGTGGTACCGATATCCACAGCCACCCCGTATCCTCCGGCTCCCGAATCCTGATCCTCCGGGTGCGCGGCACTTAACCAATCAGGCCAGTAACTGTCCTGCAAGATCTGCATCCCGGGCAATGCGGGGACTACCACCTCCAGATGATCCCGCACATGATACGTACACGCCTTTACCTCCCCAACCCCAACTATCTCCACGTTGCATTTCCCACATAACCCCCTGCCTCCGCAGGGAGAAGAAACCGGAATCTTGTTTTCGCGAAGAAGATCAAGCAAAACAGCCCCCTCCTCCGCCCGGAATGAAAACTTCCGGCCCTGATATAAAACCGATACGTCAAATTTCATGGATACGAATGTAAGAAAATGACGACTTTTTTCCATTTAACCCTTTCAGAATCGTCTATATCTATATGCATTATGCTGTACCTGGCCAGTTTATTCGAAATCTTCGTGCCCCGCCTCTGCGCGGCATGTGACCGGCGGCTGCATCCGTGGGAACAGTCGTTATGCCTTGAGTGCCTGGGGGAAATGCCGTTGACCAAATTTCATAAGGAAACCTATCATCCTCTGGAGCAGATGTTTTGGGGCCGGGTACCTCTTGAACAGGTGGTGGCCTGGTTTTATTTCATCAAGGATTCACGGTACCAACTGATGATGCACCGGTTCAAATACCAAAACGAACCGCGAATCGGATATGATCTGGGTAAATTATACGGATATCAACTGCATGACAGCAAACACTTTATCCGTCCCGACCTGATTGTGCCTGTCCCGCTACACCCGAAAAAAGAGCGCAAAAGGGGATACAACCAAAGCGCCTGGCTGGCACGCGGACTTGCAGAGGCACTCGAAATCCCCATGCAACCGGATCTCCTGATCCGGACAGGATTTACCGACACCCAAACCCATAAATCCCGGTTCGACCGCTACCTGAATGTAACCGGAAAATTTACCGTGTCCCGCCCCGATCAAATTGTCCGCAAACATATCCTGCTGGCAGATGATGTGATCACTACCGGTGCCACCATCGAAGCCTGCGCCGAAACACTGCTCAAATATGAAGGAGTAAAAGTCAGTGCAGCCGCATTGGCCTGGGCAAAGAGACAGTTCTGAGCTTCGATCGGGGCGTTGTGATGAGTTGTCGGGAATCCCCAGCATGCGCCGGGTTGACATTCAAACCTGCACGCTGCCAGACCACGGTTTCTCCCCGACCGGGAGACCGGCCAGTTTCATGGCCCTGACAACTACCGTTTCACAACTCTCTTCAAGAGTAGCGGGCCTTTGGTAGAATGAAGGGGAGGCGGGACAGACCACTCCGCCGGCATCGGTAAGGGTAAGCATATTTTGCAGATGTATTCGGTTGCAGGGCATTTCACGGGGAACGAGGACCAGCTTTTTGCGCTCTTTGAGGATTACATCGGCAGCACGAACAATCAGATTATCAGAAGTTCCGTGGGCGATCCTTCCGAGCGTACCCATCGAACAGGGGATAATGATCATGGCATCATAACCTGCCGATCCGCTGGCCGGCGGCGAGAAAAAACACTCCGGATCATAGCGCTGAAATCCAAAATCATCCGGCGATATGTCCGGCAACTCATACCGCCATACCTCTTCACCGGTTTTCGATAAAATCAATGCCACCTCCTCCAGATCACCGGATATCGCCCGGAGCTTTTGCAGGAGTATCCGGGCATAAATCGCTCCGGATGCTCCTGTAATCGCTATAATGATTTTTTTCGTTTCCAAATTAGTAATTGTAGAGTTGTAGGGTTGTAGAGTTGTAA
>JAGHDB010000395.1 GCA_021160155.1 Bacteroidales bacterium
AGCCTGAAGAGCGCGAAGCCTGCCTTCCTTATCTGATGAAGCAAATTGATCTGATCCGTCCGAAAATTATTATTCTTTTGGGGAGTACCGCATTAAAAGGTTTAATTGACCCCAATGGTAAAATCACCAGGGTGAGAGGCACGTGGATGGATTGGAAAGGATATCTGGTGATGCCTACCTACCATCCATCGGCACTATTGCGAAACCCGGCACTGAAAAAAGAGGCGTGGGAAGATTTTAAAAAAGTTTATTATAAATACCGCGAACTGGTTGACCCCTCACATCACTCCGCACATATTGCCGGATAATTCAACCGTTGGCAAATCCGTCTATAAGATTAACATAGCATCGCCGAAAGTTCCGAACCGGTATCCCTTCTTAATGGCCACCTGATAAGCATGCATCAGTTCATTATACCCGGTAAAGGCGGCAACCATCATCATCAAAGTAGTCAATGGCAGGTGAAAATTTGAAATCATCGCGTTGGCCACCCTGAAATCATAAGGAGGAAAAATAAATTTATTGGTCCACCCGTCATAAGAATTTAAAAACCCTTGTGTAGAGACAGAACTTTCAAGTGTACGCATGGTGGTGGTACCTACCGCTACAATTTTACGCTTCTTCTCTTTGGCGTGATTAACCAGATTAGCTGCTTCTTCAGTAATATGAATGGGCTCTGAATCCATTTTGTGCTTGGTCAGATCTTCCACATCCACCGAACGGAAATTGCCCAAACCCACATGTAAGGTGATATAAGCAAAATCAATCCCTTTGATTTCGAGTCTTTTCATCAACTCGCGACTGAAATGGAGCCCGGCCGTGGGAGCTGCAACCGCACCTTCATATTTTGCAAAAATTGTTTGATACCGCTCACGATCTTCAGGTTCAGGCTCCCGTTTTATGAATTTCGGCAAAGGTGTTTCACCCAATTGATGTAATGTTTTTTTAAATTCATCATAGGATCCGTCAAACAGAAAACGAAGTGTACGTCCCCGCGAAGTTGTATTGTCAATTACCTCGGCTACCAACATCTCATTTTCGCCAAAATAGAGTTTGTTGCCAATTCTGATTTTTCTGGCCGGATCCACCAATACATCCCATAACCGCGTCTCCCGGTTTAACTCCCTTAACAGAAACACTTCGATTTCGGCTCCTGTTTTTTCTTTATTCCCCCGCAATCTTGCCGGAAACACCCGGGTATTATTAAACACCATCACATCCTGATCATCGAAATAATCAATTATATTATGAAAAATCTTATGTTCGATTTTCCCCGTATCACGGTGTAATACCATTAATTTGGATTCATCCCGGTTTTCGGTAGGATGAAGAGCGATCAATTCTTCGGGCAGATGATAATTAAATTGGGAAAGCTTCATATGGATCAGATTATTTCTCATAATGTTGATTGGCTTTATACGTAGTATTGTGCGATTTGTTACAGAGCACTGATGCTTTTTTCAAATGATTCAAGAGTCTGGGCGTTCTCCACATTAAATCGGCCACTTCGCAATCGGCGTAAACCGGTTAAGAAAGCGCCTGAATGGAGTTGAATTCCCAGGTCGCGGGCAAAAGCGCGAAGATAGGTGCCTTTTGAACATACCACCCTGATCCGGAGTTCAGGCGGAGAAAAATTCAATATCTCAAATTCATAAAAATGAACCTGAACCGGAGTAAGCTTTTGTTCCTGTCCTTTTCTGGCCATTTCATAGGCTCTGATTCCTTTGACTTTTTTCGCGCTGAAAAGAGGCGGGGTTTGCCATTGCAATCCGCTCAGGTCATCCAGTACTTTGTTAATCCGGTTATAAGTAATATGCTCAAACGGGTATTGTTGATCCTCTGCAGTTTCCAAATCAAATGAGGGTGTGGTAGCCCCAAATCTGATGGTTGCTACATACTCTTTCTCTTCACTCTGAAAAGTGGACAGTTGTTTTGTCATTTTACCGGTACCGATAATCATTAATCCGGTAGCCAGTGGATCTAATGTTCCGGCATGTCCCACCTTCAGCTTTTTAAACCGGTATTTTTTTTCAAGTAAAACCCTGACCTTTTTAGTTAATTGAAAGGAGGTCCAGTGAAGCGGTTTATCCAGAAGTATCAAACGGCCTTCAAGCCATTCCTGGCCCGGTTGACTCTCCTGAAGCGAAAATTTATCCATAAAATGTTAATTGCCAAAAAGGCCCAAGGCTATGGCAATCGAACCAATTGCCATACAATAAATAGCAAAACCGGCCAGTTTGCCCCTTTTGACCAGTCTGACCATCCAGGCACAGGCCAGCCATCCGGTCAGGAATGCTGCAATAAACCCGATTGCCAATGGTAACCATCCGATGTTGTTCAATCCGCTGTTACCTGAAAACCGTATTAATTCCAAAACATTAGCTCCAATAATAGGGACCAGCACCATTAAGAAAGAAAACTGGGCCACTTCCCCCTTTTTATTTCCCATAAGCAAGCCGGCAGCAATGGTGGATCCCGATCGTGAAATACCGGGTAATGTAGCAATTGCCTGTGCAATTCCCATTACAAAGGCTGAACCGTACGAAATCGGTTTATCGCCCTGACGGTTTTTGAAAATCCATGTAAGCAGTAATATCAGGGCCGTTACCCACAGCATAGCCCCGACGAATACCAGGTTACCCGTAAAAAACTGTTCAATAGTATGCGCTAAAAAGAGGCCTGCAAAAACAACCGGGATCATGGACACCACTATTTTAACCAGATACTGCATTTCATTGTTCCAACGAAATTGAAATGCACCGGCAATTAACCGACCGATCTCTTTACTGAAAACAACCAATGTGGCCAATAAGGTAGCTCCATGCACCACGACCGTAAAGGTGATATTC
>JAGHDB010000167.1 GCA_021160155.1 Bacteroidales bacterium
ATCCAATATCTAATATCCAACATCCAATATCTAATATCCAATATCCAATATCCAATATCTACATACTACTCCTCCGTATCCTCAAAATCCCGGAATTTATCCGGAAGTTTCTGATGGGTGGGGATTCCCAGTTTTTTAAGTTTTTCGGCCTTTTTAATCAGGTTACCCTGACCGGTAGTGAGTTTTTTATGTGCTTCTTCGTATGAATTTTGGGCACTGGTCAGGCGATCCCCGATACGGATGAAATCCTCTAAAAATCCTTTTAATTTCTCATATAATTTAGCTCCCTGTTCGGCAATTAGCTGTGCATGGCGCGATTGCTTGGCTTGTTTCCATAAAGAGGAGATGGTCATTAATGTAGCCAGAAGGGTTGTCGGACTGACAATGATGATTTGTTTATCCCATGCTTCGTTAAAAAGTTCTGTATCTTCACGTACGGCCAGGCTGAATGAGGATTCAATGGGGATAAAGAGCAGTACAAATTCGGGTGTCTGAACGGATCTGGCACGGGAATAATTTTTCTCGGATAATTCTTTAATGTGTTTTTTTATGGAGATGATATGTTCTTTCAGGTGAATCAACCGTTTTTCTTCATTTTCTTCATTGATCAGTCTTTCGTAAGCAACCAGTGAAACCTTTGCATCAATCATAAGATGCTTGTTTTCAGGGAGATAAACCACTACATCGGGTTGAATGCGTTTGCCTTCTTCATTCTGAAGGGCTACCTGCAGGTCATACTCTTCGCCGCGGATTAATCCGGATCTCTCCAATATCCTCTCCAGTACCATCTCACCCCAATTGCCCTGTTTTTTTACATCTCCTTTTAAAGCACGGGTGAGGTTATTTGCTTCATCTGATATTTTGAGATTCAGGTCCTGTAACTTCTTTAACTCGGCTTTCAGATCAGTCTGGTCTTTCAGGTTACTTTTATAAGTTTCTTCTACTTTACGTTCAAATCCCGAGATTTGTTCTTTAAACGGAGTAAGGATTTCATTCAGTCTGACGGTATGCTGCTCGGTAAATTTTTTTGTTTTTTCTTCAAGCAGGTCGTTGGCCAGGATTTTAAATTCGCGGTTCATTTTTTCAAGAGTCTCCTCGAGGTCTTTTTTCTTTTCGTCATTGGTTACGAGTAATTGTTTGATTTCCTGGGATTTTGATGAGACTTCACGGTTAAGGGCAACCAGTTGCTCTTCTTTCTGAGCAAGTTGATCTTTTAATTCTGCAAGTTCAGTTTGATCCCGGTCAGCACCTGCTTTCAGGATCCTGTTTTTAAGGATCAGATTCTGTATTTCCCGGTTTTTTTTTCTCATAAGCCACAGGAAAAGAATCAGAATCATGAGGGTTCCGGAGAGAAAACCGATAAGAAAATGAAGGATCATGAGTAAGTGTTTTTATGGGTGGATGGATGTTGGATATTAGATATTAGATATTAGATATTAGATATTGGATATTGGATATTGGATATTGGATATTAGATGTTGGATGTTGGATGTTGGTCAGGTTTTATGTTTCTTTTTCTTGGCGGCGGGGAAAAGCACGTTATTGAGTATCAGCCGGTATCCGGGCGAATTTGGATGAAGGTCGAGGTCGGTTGGTTTATCCCCGACATAGTGATGGTAATCTTCAGGGTCATGTCCTCCGTAGAAGGTCCAGGTTCCTTTTCCGAAGGATCCATGGATATACCTTACCTCATTGAGTGAAGAATTTTCACCCATGATCAGTACGGCCGGCTTGATCAGTTTCTTGTTGAATGCAGTGGTTTGGCCCATAAATCCTTTGATCATTTTGGTATGGTTCTGACAGAGCATAGTAGGTATCGGATCCCACTTTGCTGAAAACTCAAACAAAGTGAAGTAGTCTTGGTTCTGTGGAATTTTTTTCCGGTATGGTGTCACGTCGATATCGGAAAATTCATATTCCAGCGGGTCTTCAATGATTTTAAAGTTCTGAAATGCCAGTGTTTGGGTGTAGTCTAATTTGCTGTTCATATCAGGATCAGCCGGATCTCCGTCATAAATTGCCGCGCAGATATCGGTATTTTGGGCGGCCAGTGCTACATCGAATGAATCTGTGCCGGAGCACATGGCGAACAGAAATCCTCCGTTCCCTACGTAAGCTTTAATGGTCAGAGCTACAAATAGTTTCATCTTAGATACTTTTTGAAAGCCGTATCTATGTGCAGTGGCTTCATTTTCGGCGACCTGCTTTTTATCCATTCCATGTGTCCGTAAGCCTTATAGAATTTACCATACTGGCCGGTAAAGTCTTCGTGGTGCAGGTGCAACCAGTCGTAGTTTTTCAGTGCACCATCCATGATTTCGGCGTCATAGATCTGGTCATAAGGGATTTCAGCATAAGTAAGGGCAAGCATAACGGCATCATCCCAGGGTTGTTTGTCGGGTGGGGCATATACGGCGACGCGAGGTGCTTTCTCCAATTTAATGACATCCATATTGACTTCAGGGCGGGCAATGTCCTGAAGGATTTTTATTCGTGTGGCATCTGCGATAGTTTCGGTACGTACTTCTCTGAGCAGGCATTCGGTTTGCAATTCATCGGAAAAGGGAAAAAGAAAGCTGCCTCCCCGGTAATTAAGCAACCACTCGCCCGTGCCTTTCTGTTGAAGAACCCAGTATGCAATACCATAGGCTTTCAGATGATTGGTTTGTGTTTGGTCCATCGGGATGAGCAGATATGCGGCATGAGCAAGACGAAAGCTCAGCAACAGAAGAATCACAAGTAGGGAGGCTATCCGGAGGATTCTATACTTAGAATGCAGGTTCATCAGATGAAGTGAAGGGGGGTGAAGGGGGAGTAACATCAGCGCCCGGTTCGCGATTCATTTTTGATTCGAGTATGACTGCTCCGTTGTCAGGTAAGCCGGTAAGGGCTACAAAGTCGTCGTCGAGTTCCGTGAATTTTGCCAGTTCGCTTTTAAAGCGGAGCCGGAGGTCACCGGTAGCTCCGTTACGGTGTTTTGCTATGATGATATCTGCCAGTCCGATAGTGGATTGTCCGTTGGCATCTTCAGTTAATCCGAATCTTTCGGGACGGTGAATGAAGAGTACCAGGTCGGCATCTTGTTCAATGGCTCCTGACTCACGCAAATCAGACAGTTGAGGCCGTTTGTCACCTGATCGAAGTTCAACTGACCGGTTCAACTGGCTCAGAGCGATAATCGGAATATCCAGTTCTTTGGCGATGGCTTTTAGTGAACGGGAAATGCTGCTGACCTCCTGTTCCCGATTTCCCTGTGCATCCTGCGGGCCGGTCATTAACTGCAGGTAGTCAACCACCAGTAATTCAATTTTATGCCTGATTTTCAACCGTCTGGCTTTAGCACGCAGCTCAAAAACCGAAATCGCCGGAGTATCATCAATAAAGATGGGTGCTTCCATCAGTTTTTTGAGGCGGATTTCAAGCTGTTCCCATTCAAATGTTTTCAGTTTGCCATTACGGATTTTTTCAGCGGCCAGTTCGGTTTCACTCACGATCATCCGGTTAGCTAGTTGAATACTGGACATTTCAAGAGAAAAGATAGCAACTGATCGTTCATGCTCTACAGCCATATTGCGGGCCATAGAGAGCATGAATGCGGTTTTTCCCATCGAGGGGCGTGCTGCAATGATAATCAGGTCAGATGGTTGCCAACCCGATGTAATCCGGTCGAGACGGGTAAATCCTGATGGAACGCCACTCAGTCCGGTTTCTTTTTTAGAGATTTCTTCAATTCTTTTAATTGCCTGATCAATAACCAGATCAATTTTCTGAGTCTCTTTCTTAATGTTTCCAAATGCCACTTCAAACAGCTGTCCTTCGGCAAAATCCAACAGATCATCCACATCGATTGTTTGATCGAAAGAGCGTTCCTGGATTTCTGACGAGACGCGGATCAGTTCACGCTGGATATATTTCTGGGTGACGATCCGTGCATGGTATTCAATATGGGCGGCAGAGGCAACTTTTGAGGTTAGTTGGGTTAAAAAATAGGGCCCGCCTATCTGATCGAGTTTTCCCTCTTTTTTAAGTTCTTCTGTAACGGTAAGGAGATCAATTGGCTCCATTCGGGAAGAGAGGGTTACAATGGCTTCAAAGATCAATCTGTGGGTTTCCTTATAAAAGCAATCCGGTTTCAGGATTTCCTGAACTGCAATAATGGCATCTTTTTCAAGCATAATGGCACCTAAGACTGCTTCTTCAAGCTCTACAGCTTGCGGGGGAACCTTGCCCAGCTCCTGGATCATTCCGGTAATTCTTTTATTTGAATCCGTGTTTTTCTTTTGTGCCATATTCTTCTTTCCAACAGGCAAAGATGAAAAGAAAATTACTAAAAAAAATGCTTAGTTTCGGGTTTGTTAATAACTCACATTTATATTTTATGATGTTGTTGTATCCTCCGGCAAAGATCAATATCGGTTTGTATATTACCGGAAGGCGCAAAGATGGTTTTCATGATATTGAAACCCTGATGTATCCTGTTGGCCTGACTGATTTATTGGAGGTGCGCTTACAGCTGCAGGGTGAAAGCGATTATTGTGACCTGACGGTGGCAGGTATTCCTCTTGAGGAGACAAATAGCAATAATCTGGTAGTCAGTGCATACGATTCTTTTACCAGCGAGCATAAATTGCCGGGTATGAAGGCGTGGCTGTACAAACAGATTCCTGTAGGAGCGGGTTTAGGAGGCGGATCGGCTGACGGTGCGTTTATGGCTAGAGCCGTTAATGAATTAGCCGGTTTGGGACTGACTCCGGCGGCACTCAGAAAACAGGTCGGCTTACTGGGCAGTGATTGTCCCTTTTTTATTGATTTGGTACCTGCTTTGGCGAGGGGCAGGGGGGAGATACTTGATCCGGTTGCTATTGATTTATCTTCGTACTGGATCATTCTTGTACATCCCGGAAGAGTCATACAAACGGGAGAAGCTTATCGGCAGATTACTCCCGGCACCGGATTATCTGACTGGAATCTGGTTCATACACAACCGGTACGAGAATGGAAGCATTTCCTGGTAAATCATTTTGAGGATTATGCATTCAGGGAGATTCCCCTGCTGGAAGAGATAAAAACAGGTTTATATAAAGCCGGTGCGTTATATGCTTCACTTTCAGGAAGCGGTTCGGCATTGTACGGGATTTTCAAGGAGCCGGCAGACCTTTCAGGATCATTACAAAAATATGTTATTTGGGCGGGTTGGGGTTAACTTCAGGATTTTGAAGGACTCTTTTTTTGTATCCGTGCACGTAAAGATGTTAAGGTTTTATTTTCTTTTTGAGCAGATGCAGGTTTGACCGCATCGCCCAGTTCGAGTAACAGTTGG
>JAGHDB010000193.1 GCA_021160155.1 Bacteroidales bacterium
CTGCATCCCGGTACATCAACCAGGTTCAGACAGGTGATTACCTCACGGCTTCGGTACTGATCCGGAATAACGATCCGCAGAATCCGGCACGTCTCATTCTTCGTTCTACGAATTCAGATACTGACAACATCTATTTTGAGGATAATCATTCTCTGCAGGATTTGGGACACGGATGGCAGCTTCTCTCCCTTCGGGGACATATCAGCTCTGTTCCGGCAACAAGTCAGATGGAATGCCTGGTTTATTATCCCGGGAAAAAGGGGATTCGGGTTCAATCATTATCAATCAAGCATTTTGGAGAGAGGTATTAATTTCCCCCGGTAATTATCCTAAATAAAATGAAAAAAGATATCCGGCTTCTTACAATCATCGCACACGGTGCAAGTACCCGTACTCATACCCTATACTTCGTCTCTCTTACAGGTTTTGTAATCATGCTATTGGGTTTGTTCTCTCCGGTATCCGGCCAGTCCCACCTCTGGCAGATCGGGAAACCCGACAGGAATTATCATGAATTTGCACTGGCATCCGAAGGATATTCCCGTTTCTCAGATGATGGTTTTTTTGTAGTCGGAGATTCGGATCCCTTAAACGACTGGCCATTCGTTCATCCCGGGCCACAGGATGCCTGGGCAGGAAACCATCCGCATACATTTACTATTCTGTTCGGGATCGGAGATGGTGCATCAAAAATCCCGCACAACAAAACAGATACCGTTTGCCGGCTGATATTTGATCTGGTGGATGTTCAGGGAAACATCCCTCCCATGTTAAACATCCTCATTAATAATCAGAATTATGTCAAGAAACTTCAGGCAGGTGCCGGTGATGTCTCTATTCACGGACATCCCGAACAGGGTAAACAGGTTCGGTTTGCCGTTGAATTCCCGGCCCGTCTGTTGAAGAAAGGGAATAATGAAGTTGAAATTGTGAATTCAAAAGGGAGCTGGTTTTTGTATGATGCCATTACGCTGAAGACTCCGTATTGGATCAAACTGGCACCGGTATCCGGATGTATTGAGATCTCAGATGTGGATGTAGAATCCTCAGTCAGAATAATCGAAGGACAACTATTTCAAACGCTTCATGCCACGGTAAAATATGCCGGAAAATCCCAGCCAGTCGCCCTGGAGTTTATGGGTGCCAAAAAAGAAGAAATCCGTTTGAGCCCGGGCATCAGGCACTATTCGATGCTCATACCGCTGATCACTCAAAAAGGAAAGGCTTCTGTCCGCCTTCTAAACAGATCCCGGGTAGTAGCTTCCTATCCCGTAAAAACAGAGCCATCAAAAAAAATGACCGTATATATTTTACCTCACTCACATACCGACATTGGCTATACGGCTGTTCAGACTGAAATTGAAGCCAAACAGGTAGAAAACCTCCGGAAGGGAATAGAATACGCCCGGCAAACTGCCGGCAATCCCAAGGGAGCCCGTTTTGTCTGGAATATTGAGGTATCCTGGGCGGCAGATCTATACCTGAATCGTTTGGGCAAAACGGATCGTACAAAATTCCTTGAAGCGGTAAAGAAGGGATGGATTGCCATTAACGGCATGTATCTTAACGAATTAACCGGTTTATGCCGCCCTGAAGAGTTGTTGCGACTATTCAGGTACTCCACCCAACTGGCTGAAGAAACTGGTGTTCCGGTAGATGCGGCGATGATCAGTGATGTGCCGGGTTATACCTGGGGAACAGTCACTGCACTGACCCAGGCGGGGATTAAATACTTCTCTGTTGCTCCAAATTATTTTGATCGTATTGGAGACATCATGCAGCAATGGGAAAACAAACCATTTTACTGGGTGTCTCCTTCGGGCCGGGAACGGGTTCTGGTCTGGGTACCCTATAGAGGATATGCCTGGTCACACATGATACCGGCCCTGAATAAAACAACTGCCACGCAATTTTTCGATGAATTAAAAAAAGCAAACTACCCCTATGACATTGCTTATATGAGATGGAGCGGACACGGTGATAATGCGGTTCCCGAACCTGAAATATGTGATTTTGTCAAGCAATGGAACCAGGAATATGCATGGCCGAAATTCATCATTTCTTCAACCAGTGAAGCATTCAGAGCCTTTGAATCTAAATATGGTAATCAGCTTAAAGAATTCCGTGGCGACTGGACCCCTTACTGGGAGGACGGAGCCGGTTCATCTGCATTTGAAACCGCCATGAACCGGAATTCTGCCGACCGTCTCACACAAGCAGAAGCGTTATGGGCGTTGGAAGATCCTGCTGATTATCCTTCACAAACTTTTGATGAGGCCTGGGGAAAAACCCTCCTTTACTCCGAACACACTTGGGGAGCCTGGTGTTCTATCACTGATCCGGAAAATCAATTAACAACAGACCAATGGATTATTAAGAAAAGTTACGCGGATGAAGCCGACCGGTTAAGTCGTACTCTCATCTGCCTCAAACAGGATAATCAAATTGATCAAAAGAATGTCAACCAGATAAAAAGAAAGTTGTCGAACCAGGATATCAAAATTTTGAATACCTCCGCCTGGACCCGTAAAGAACCCGTCATCATACAAAAAACCATAGCTGAAGGTATCAACCGCATCCTGAATGAAAAACATCACCCTGTCCCTTTTCAGAGATTATCAACCGGCGATATAGTGTTTGTCCCGGATTCTGTTCTTCCCTATTCTGCAACACAGTATCATCTGATAAATCAATCAGAACGTAATCATTCGAATATAACAGCTCCCAACCTGATTTCAGGAAATACCCTGTCGAATGGATTGATCCGGGCAGACATTGATCCGGTGAGTGGTAATATTATTTCATTGACTGCAAAGGGAATTAATAGCAACCTGGTAGACCGATCCACTGCATACAGTCTGAATCAATACCTTTTTCTTAAGGGTCATGATCTGAAGAACCTCCAAACCACCGGCACATCAACTATTCGGACCGTCGAAAACGGTCCGCTTTACGGAGTGATTGAAGTCCATTCAGAAGCACCCGGATGTCATACTTTAATCAGACGATACGTCATAGCAGCCGGAACGGATTATTTGCAGATTGAAAATATTGTGGATAAAAAAAGAGCACCTATGCCCGCCAGGATTGGGGACTGGAATCTGGCTCAGAATGAAAACAAAGAGAGCGTTAATTTTGTCTTTCCGTTTGCGATTCAACAAGGAGTTATGCGAATGGATCTGCCGATTGGTTCAATAATTCCGTGGAAGGATCAAATTCCGGGTTCCTGTAAAAATTGGTTTACAGTGGGTAGATATATCGATATTTCTAATTCCGACTACGGAGTCACCTGGTTTACATTAGATGCTCCTTTGGTTGAAGTCGGTTACCTGTCGGCCACTCTCGTCGGTTCTCAGACAGATCCCAAAGTGTGGCGACAAGAGGTCAAGCCCACCCAAACTTTTTATTCCTGGGTAATGAATAATCACTGGGGAACCAACTACCGGCAATACCAGGAAGGACGGGTGACTTTTCGGTACGCCATCCGGCCTCATTTGAATAGTGATGCAGCCGGCACTTACCGGATTGCTACCGGAATGAGCCAACCTCTTCTTGTCAGACCAGTTAGCGAAAAACCCATAGATGTTCCTTTTACAATTGAAGGAAAAGAAATAGTAGTAGTATCCCTGAAACCGGCAGATCAGGGTAACGGATACATTGTCAGGCTATACAATCCTGATCAATTCACTCATCAATCACAACTCATCACTCATGGAATGACTATCTGGCTCAGCAATACAGCCGAACAAAAATTACGCCGTTTGCAACCGGATATTACACTGCATGGCATGCAACTGGTGACTTTGCGTATCGAACCGAACTAGTTTAACCCAAAGGTATGCGTTGCAACCAGGTTTGCTTAAATTATTCAATTGAATAATTTCGTTTTAAAGTTCATCTTCAAAATTCGATTTATGAAATATATCGGACCACATGTCAGCGCTTCCGGAGGAGTCGAAAATGCCCCGGTGAATGCCCATAAATTAGGAGCTACAGCTTTCGCACTGTTCACAAAGAACCAACGTCAATGGTTCTCTAATCCGTTAACTGAAACCAGTATCCGGATTTTTAAAGAACGATGCAAAGAACTCGGATATACCCCTAAACAAATATTACCACATGATAGTTACCTGATTAATCTCGGTCACCCCGAAAAAGAACCGCTAAAGAAATCCCGCGCTGCTTTTCTGGATGAGATGCAGCGATGTGAACAACTGGGATTAGACCGGCTCAATTTCCACCCCGGAAGCCATCTCCGTAAAATCCCCGAAGAAGAAAGCCTGAAGATCATCGCTGAATCAATTAATCTCACTCTGGCTCAAACTCATGGTGTTACCGCAGTAATCGAAAATACAGCCGGACAGGGAAGTAACCTGGGATATACCTTCGAACAAATCCGTTTTATTATTGACCGGATAGATGATAAAACCCGGATAGGGGTATGCATTGATACAGCTCACTCCTACTCCGCAGGATATAACCTGAAAACCCCAGAGGGCTTTGAGAAAACTTTTCAACTGTTCGATGAAATCATCGGTTTCCGATTCCTCAAAGGAATGCATCTGAACGATTCTAAAAAAGAATTCGGCTCACGCGTTGACCGGCACGAAAGTATCGGACTGGGAACTATTGGGAGAAAAACTTTTGAATGGATTATGAAAGATCCGAGATTCGATGAAATGCCGTTGATACTCGAGACACCGGATGAGAAACTATGGAAAGCTGAAATCAATCTCCTGAGAGAGTTGTCAACTCTTTAAAGTTGTCAACTCATAAAACATTTGCATCATCCATTAAATATTCTTTCAATCCGCTGTACTTCTGCTTCTTATGGTGATAATTCTTAAAGTTTATTGTTGAATCAAACCAGCTAAAAACTGTATCTTTTTCTAACCTTGAGGGATTTACCCTGAAGTAGCTATCATAAGATGACCATGGATAGTCTCTGGGATGCTCCACAAATCCATGATGTACCGGATTTCTGTGTATATAGGTTATTAAGTCCTTAAAATACTTATCGTTGTCCACTACTATTCTACCGAACGGACGTTCAAATAATGCACCCCTTCTTCTTTCCTGGATATTAAAAGCCCTGGCATAAGCAATAAAAAAATTTGCAAACTGTCGCGAAGGATTCAACCGCTTTAACTTGACAGGTTCCATAGTAGATGACAACTTTTTAAAGATTTCATCGAGACTCTTTATTCGAAGCATAAAATGAAAGTGATTACTCATCAAACACCAGGCATATGTATCTACCAGTGGACCAATGCGATCAAAGTATAAAGAAAGAAAATACCGGTAATTCCTCGGAGTCCTAAAAATTTGCATCTTGTTCACTCCCCGGTTGTAGATGTGGTAAACAGTATCATACTGCAAGGGTTGAATATTACTCATAATAAATGCGATTTCATTATACATCAAGCATTTATTATAGATGCATTTATGTGGATGAAATGGAAAAAAAAGTTGACAAATTTATAAAGTTGTCAACTCTATCACAAAGGGAGATTGAAACTCCATATCAACCCCCGGCTGACCAGATCTTGCGCATTTGGGAGCATGGTTAAATACCCAAGCCAATAATTCAGGAGACTTCCATACCGAAGACGACTGCTCCCACTCACCATCTGTCCAGATAATGTCCGGAGCATATCTCATCACCAGATCTTTAAACTGAGGATGAAAATGTTGCGTAACAAAGCGTTGTATATCTGTTTTGTACCAGGGATGATACCATTCGTATAATGAGTAATACAACCCGATTTTAATTCCTTTTTTCCGCATCGCCCGGGTAACATCACCTACCAGGTCCCTTTTCGGACCTACCTTGACCGGATTGTACTCAGGCCCGTAAGTCCGCTCATGAAAAGCCTTCACCTGACCATTGTGCGATTGTTTATCATCAGGTTAACAAATAATATCAACCTGATCAATTAATCCCCAAATCAGGACCCGGATCCCAGAATGACAGTCCCCCTTCCTTCATCTGCCGTTTGTAACGCTCATGAAACGGCCTGACCTTACTCATCGGCACCCCTTCATTTACCATCAATGGACGGGCTTCGCTCCACCACCGGTCATAATACTGCAACATCTCCCTGACTACATCAGGATGCTGCTGAATGACATTATTCGTCTCACCCGGATCTGCTTTTATATCATATAATTCATCCATCCCTACCATCCTGAACCGCTCGTTCCGAACGGCAAAATTGATATACTTGAATGAATCGGGTTCGGCACCTACCGGCCATCGACCCTTCTGAAAAACTCTGAAACGATCCGGCCAATCTGCATTCTGATCTTCAATTAACGGGAGTAAACTTCTGCCGTCAAATGTGATGCTGTCAGGAATCTCCGTTCCGGTCAACTCCGCAAAAGTGAGGAAAAGATCAAAATGATTCGCCAGCCGGCTGATGTCGCGCCCCCCCTGCCAGTGACCGGTCCACCGGATGAAAAAAGGCACATGCGTACCTCCCTCATGAACCGTGTTTTTATACCCTTTCATCCCTGCATTGTACTGCTGAACCCGCGATCCGTCAGGCCGGCGATCAACCGACAAAGCCTTGCCATTATCCGTCATGAAAATCAAAATAGTATTCTTTTCAAGATGCCACTCCTTCAACGCTTTCATTAACCTGCCCATATTACTGTCGATATTTTCCACCATCCCATAAAATCCCTGGGCATTACGTCCATACCCCTCTTCAATAAATTTTTGCCGGTAAGATTCAGAAGCATGATAAGGGCTGTGGGGAGCATTGGTCGCTAAATAGGCGAAAAATGGCTGCTTTTTATCCGCATTGCTTTTTATCCACTGCAGCGCCGCAATGAAAAAAACATCCGTACAAAATCCTTCGGTCTTCACAAAAACACTCTGATCCTTGATCACCGGATCAAAATAGGAGTTATCCGGCACATCTGCACAGGAACAGGCATACGCCTGCCCGATTCCGCCCCCTCCATGGATGAACATCCGGTCGAAACCGCGCATATCCGGCTGGTATGCATCTTCATCACCCAGATGCCATTTGCCAAATATTCCCGTTGTATACCCATTCGATCGCAGTACCTGAGCTATGGTAGTTGCCCGTAATGACAATCGCTCCCGCTCCCAGATGGTATGCGTAACCCCGTTCATAAAAGGAGCCCTGCCCGTCATTAGGGCCGACCGGGTGGGCGCACAGGTCGGACTGACATGGAAATCGGTAAACCGGATGCTTTGCGCATACAAACGGTCGAGATTGGGGGTGTACACATCCGGACTCCCGTAACACGACAGATCTCCAAACCCCTGGTCATCCGTCATGACCAAAATAATATTGGGATGTTTCACCCGGACACCATGCTGACACCCTACTACCGGAAGCAGAGCTGCCGCCATATAAGGCCAGTAATTTTTTTTCATAATAAATTGTCTGATTATAAATCCAATAGTATCCAACGATCAAATAATACCCCCTCCATAATTTGCGCTACACATAAATTCCATCCGATAAAACCCACAAATTTCCCGTTCTGATCGACATAATCCGCTGCCGGAGCCAGGGGTGTTCCGTTATCTGCACCACTTTGCATCGCATTATCCCAATAATAGAGTCCGCAAACCGTATTATACTGTTTAACAGGATTTTACTCAGTCTATTCCCACCGAACCACGTACGTTTTCCCCTTTTCCGTATCAAACTCTTTCACTATCCCGTGATACCGCAATTTGCAATGCATGCCGGCTTTTGACAACACCTTGACTTTCCCCAACCGGCCCTCTTTCCAGTCAAATGACAAGACAAATCCACCACGGGCACAGACCCCCTGTATAAATCCGTCAGGAAAAGCATCCGGCAGAGCAGGTAACAAATCAATGGCACTCTGATGCGACTGGATCAGCAGCTCCACAATCCCGGCGGGTGCCCCAAAATTACCGTCTATCTGAAAAGGCGGATGGGCATCAAACAAATTGATATAAGACCCGCCGCCATTCATATGAACACCCCCGGCATTTTTTACGCGGAAAAGCATCTTGATCAATTTGTATGCATGATTGCCATCCAGAAAACGGGCCCAGAAATTGATTTTCCATGCCAGACTCCAGCCGGTACCCTCATCACCCCTGAAAATCAACGACTGCCGGGCAGCTCTCATTACATCCGGACTCTTCTCCCAGGTAATGTCAGCTCCCGGATAAACTCCCCAAAGATGAGAAACATGCCGGTGGTGATTCCGGGGATTATCTTTATCCTCCAGCCATTCCTGCAACTGACC
>JAGHDB010000386.1 GCA_021160155.1 Bacteroidales bacterium
CTGTCGAATTATTCTCCGTGTAATGGTCCACAGCTCTTCACTATTTTCAAGTGACACCCTGAACCGTTTAAACTGCTGGAAGATCACATCCATCAACACCCCGAAAATATCATTCTGTTTTTGCCGGTATGCATCATTTCCCACCCTGACCGGCCGGCTGTTTTGATATCCCGATAAATGATCCAGTGTGGTTTCGGTTAATGTTTTCTCCCCGTTAATACCATACATAATCTGTATCTTCTCACTCTTCTCAGGCAACAGATCGATCACAAACTGGATATAGCGCTCGGCAGCATTCCGGTGCCCCAGATGCATCAGCACTTTAATTGCCATAGAGGCATCCCGCAACCAGCAGAAACGGTAATCCCAATTCCTTGATGCACCGATGGTTTCAGGCAAGGAGGTAGTCAGTGCCGCAATAATGGCACCACTCTTTTGATAACTCAACATCTTCAGCACCAAAGAACTACGTATGATCTCCTCATTAAACCTATTAAATGAACGGGTACGCTCCACCCAATTCAACCAGTACACTTTGGTCCGTTCATATTTTAAATAATTCCGGTCAACCGTCTGCGGCAACAGTTGCTGATTATAACTCATTAAAAAATAAGCATCTTCCTCTATCCTGAGGAGTGTACCGGAGACTATCTTTTCATAATCAAAACTGCTGTACAGATAAACCGACACATAAGGCCCCCGGGTAGTAAAACTTTTAATATATCCGGGGTGGACAGTCGTTTGAGTCGGCGATGCCGCATACTCCAGCCGGGGATCATAATTGACTTTTATCTCCGGGGTACCTGAAATCCATCTGATGTACCTGACCAGATCAGGCGGACAGTAATAGTGTGAATTTTCATGATATCGGGGCAGGAAATCGATCAGCTCAAAAGCATTCTCCCCCTGTTGAAAACGGGTTACCAGAATATTGGTATTGCGAATATAAAATTGCTGTATTTCATAATCCGGATCCGTCAGAATCTCAAATACCCCTCCCCGGTCAGAATCCAGAATCCGCGCAAATACCGAAGCGGAGTTAAAACGAGGCAGACAAAGCCAGTCTACGGATCCTTTCCGGCTGATCAAAGCTCCGGTGGTTCCATTCCCCACCATTCCATAATTTAGATTTTCCATTGGCTGAAAATTCCACTAAAAAGCGTAAGTTTACTAGTACTATTGGATAATCCAAAATTTTATGAGCGAATTAAATCAAAATATTCCTCCGAGAATACTGATCGTCTCCAACCGTTTACCAGTTCAAATCACCATGGTTAAAGGAAAACTGGATGTAAAACAGAGCATTGGAGGTTTGGCCACCGGGATGCATCCGGTTCATGAAACTTATGAAACACTTTGGATCGGCTGGTCGGGATTCAGTCGAAGTCATTTTGCATCCGGAAAATTAAAAACAATCAATAATGCGTACCGGGCACAGGACTGTCTGCCGGTATATTTGGATGAATCGATGGCCACGGATTATTATGATGGATTTAGTAATGGAACCATCTGGCCCTTATTTCATTATTTTGCTCAATATACTAAATATCAACCGGATTATTGGGATGCTTACCTGAAAGTAAACCGGATATTTGCTGAAAAGGTTAAAAAGGAGTACCGGCCCGGTGACCTGATCTGGATCCACGATTATCATTTACTCGTTCTGCCCCGGATGGTCAGGGAGTTGATCCCCGAAGCGGATATCGGATTTTTCTTACATATCCCGTTCCCCTCATTCGAGGTATTTCGCCTCCTCCCCTGGAGAAAAGAGTTGGTTGAAGGATTAGTGGGATCAGATCTGATCGGCTTTCATACTTTTGACTATACCCGTCACTTTCTCAGCACAGTGAGGCGTTTGCTGGGATATGACATCGATCTGAACCGGATCCAAACCGGATCCCGTTTGGTGCGTACCGAAGTATTTCCGATGGGGATCGATTACCGGAAATATCAGAATGCTTCATTGCGTCTGGAGAAAATTCCTGAAAAGAAAAAATCGAAATTAAAACAGCAAATCAGCCAATACTTCTCTCAGGCCCCGGAGCGAAAACTGATCCTTTCAATTGACCGGTTGGATTATACCAAAGGCATTCCCAATCGTCTGGTAGCTTTTGAAAAATTTTTGGAAAAATATCCGGAATTCCAGGGAAAGGTAACCATGCTGATGATTGCCACTCCGACTAGGGATAATGTGGCATATTACCAACAGATTAAAAGAACGGTGGATGAACTGGTCGGCCGGATCAACGGGCAATTCAGTCAGATCAACTGGACTCCTATCTGGTATTTTTACCGCTCATTTACCTTCAACCAATTGATTGAATTATACCGTTCCTGCCATGTGGCTTTGATCACTCCCGTGCGCGACGGGATGAACCTGGTTGCCAAAGAGTATCTGGCATCACGTATCGATCAATCCGGTGTTTTGATCCTGAGTGAAATGGCCGGTGCGGCCCGGGAGCTGAGTGAAGCTTTGATCATCAACCCCAACCATCCCGAAGAGATTGCCGGTGCCATTGCCCAGGCTTTAACCATGCCGCTTGAAGAACAGGCCGAACGCCTCTCCCTGATGCAGACACGGCTCAAACGATATCAGGTTAATAAATGGGCTTCGGATTTCATCGAAGCAGTGATGAAAACCCGTGAAATGAAAAAACAATCCAGAACCAAGATCCTGAATGAATCGATCATGAAAAAGATTCTGGCTGAATACCATCGCAACAAACAGGCTACTTTATTTCTGGATTATGACGGAACATTGGTTCAATTTAAAAAGAACCCCGACCATGCCCGGCCGGATCCCGGCATCCTGAAACTACTCAATCAAATTGCCGATGATCCGGGTAACCGGCTGGTGCTGATCAGCGGTCGCGACCGGAACACCCTTGAGAACTGGTTCAGCCGGCATCCTTTTTACCTGATTGCCGAACATGGAGCCTGGCTGAAAGAGCCCGATACTCCCTGGACCCAAATGGAACCCATCAGCCGGGAGTGGAAAGAGGTGATCCGTCCGGTGATGGAATTTTATGCCGACCGCACACCGGGAAGCTTCGTTGAAGAAAAAACCTTTTCCCTTGCCTGGCATTACCGTAAGTCCGACCCCGAACTGGGTGCCATCAGAGCCATTGAACTTAAAGATGAACTGACCAGCATGGCAGGCGGACATAATCTCGAAATACTTGAAGGCAGTAAAGTAATTGAAATTAAAAACAGCGGTATCAACAAGGGCCGGGCAGCCAACTGGTTTCTTTCTCAACATCCTGAAGGATTTGTGCTGGCTATTGGCGATGACTGGACCGATGAATACATGTTCGAGTTACTGCCACACAAGAGTTATACCATTAAAGTTGGTAGTAATCCCACTAAAGCCCGGTATCAAATCGTGAATCAAAACGAGGTCAGAAACCTGCTGAAAAATTTTATTAAATAACCGGGTAAAAGCTGTTTTTCTTCATTCAGGCAAACGGCCTCGGAATTAAGGGATTATCCATATTAAATGCCAGCTGGACAGAAATACTACGTAAATTAAAACCGCCATCGCGACCAGCAGGTAATGACTTCTGAAGGCAGAAGTACCTTTTTTGCCGGACAGTATCCCGATCCCAAATAATAATGCGATGATCAAGAGACCGGCAATAACTGAAGGAAATAAAAGAAAAAGATTCTTGTATAACGGCACACCGGCCAGCCAGCCCGGAAAGGTATCCCAATAAAGTAATTCAGGTTGTACGGTGAACATAATATTGGTCAAAAGGGCCAGCAAAGCCGCCAAACCAATTATGTAACGACCTGCTGTAAAGAGTGTTCCAAATCGCTGGCCGGATTTTCTTCTCAAGAAATAACCTGCCGGCCAGAAAATCAGCGGTGTTAATAAAATTATAAACATAAACCAAAGAATAATCCGCTCCAATCCGTCAAGAGGCTGCTGCGTGCCCGTAATATAAGCAATACGTTGTAATGCTTTCTGTTCGGGTTCGGCAAACAGTGCAGTTGGCGGAGGGTTAAAAATCAGAATCCGTAAAAAATCCAATGCCGCCGGTGATCGCATCAAATCACCCGATTGAAGCCAAAATGGCCGGCTGAGCCGGTCGCTGTTGGCAAATAATACAAACTTATACCCTGCGCTCAAATCCTGTATCACCAGCGACGAAACCCCGGGAGGATTCCATCCGAAATGCCAGGCGATCCGGTGACCCTGTATCTCCTGAATAAACCAACCCAATCCAAACGGAATAATATCCCCGTGTGTTAAAGTCAC
>JAGHDB010000251.1 GCA_021160155.1 Bacteroidales bacterium
ACCCTCTATTATAATGAGGATACACATAACCACGTGGTTCTTCCTTCCGGATGGGGAACAGGTTTCACCGTGGGACAAAAAAACCATTTTACCGCCGGATTCGATTACCGGACAATGGACTGGTCGAACGCCATGTTTCTAGGCCGCCGTGACTCACTTGCAGCCAGTCGTGAGTATGTAGTGGGAATAGAGTATATCCCCGATTATCAATCACTCGCCCGTTACCTTAAACGGGTCAGGTACCGTGCCGGATTTCGCTTTGGAAAATCCTACCTGCAGCTTAAAGGATCACAACTCAATGAGTTTGGCATAAGTTTTGGAGCAGGATTTCCGATACGCGACCGCGTCCGGAGGGGAACACAATCGTCGCTGAACGTGGTGCTGGAACTGGGTAAGCGCGGTACCGTGAAGAACGAGCTCATCCGTGAAAGTTATGGCAGGTTGACCGTACAACTGTCTTTACACGATATATGGTTTAGAAAAATTAGATACGACTGAAAACGAAAGCAAACACACAATTATGAAAGCCAAGATTTTTGCACTGTTACTGGGATGGATAGGACTCTCGATGGGTGTTGCCGCACAGAACACCGGATCTAAAATGGGCAGCAACCCGGATGAGTGTGTTAAAAATTACTCTCTGTACTACGAGTTCTACAAACAGAAAAACTATGCCGATGCCTTGCCATGGTGGAACAAAACCATCGCAATCTGCCCGGCATTCTCAAAAAACCTCTGGATACACGGAGAAAGAATGTTCAAAACCCGAATTGCCACCGAAAAAGATCCGGCAAAAAAAGAGGTGCTGATCGATTCACTTCTCTGGATTTATGACCAACGAATTAAATATTTCGGAGGCGATCCCCGTACTCCTGAAGGATATGTGCTTGGTTTAAAAGGGATTGCTATAATGAAATACCGCAAAACCGAATATAACAAAGCTCATGATATACTGGGTGAATCCATTAAACAGATGTCAATGAGATCACCTGCTGCCGTATTACTGACCTATATGCAATGCAGCAGACAACTGTTTGCCGACGGCGCCATTGATGAAGAAAAGGTGCTAACCGATTACGACAAAACCATGGAAATTGTAAACGGTAACCTGAAACAAAAACCGGGCGACCGTGGATATACCCAGGCACATGACGGTATTGAGCAGTATTTCACCACTTCAGGGGCTGCCACCTGTGAATCCCTGGTGAAATTGTACACACCTAAATTCGAAGCACTTAAAGATAACATAGAGTGGCTTCAAAAGATTACCCGCCAATTACGTACCTCGGATTGCGCCGACAGCCGCCTTTTCTCGGATGCCTCCGAAGCGCTCTTTAAACTGCAGCCCGATGCCGCAGCTGCCCATAACCTGGCTGCCTATTTCATGCGGCAGGAGGATTACGACAAAGCAACAGGTTATCTTGAAAGCGCTATCAAAATGGGACAAGAATCTGACGAACTGGCAGATATGTATTACGAATTGGCCTACCTGAAATATTTCAACTACAAAAAATACCAGGAAGCCCGAAGCCTGGCACTGAAAGCTATCAAAGTCCGCCCGAACTGGGGCGATCCCTATATCCTGATCGGAAGAATCTATGTAGATGCCCGTAAACAAATGTTTAAAGATGAATTCGACCAGCAAACCGTATTTTGGGTATCGGTAGATAAATTTATCAAAGCCAAATCGGTTGACCCGGAAGTTACCGACAAAGCCAACGAACTGATCAAAACCTACTCGCAATATTTCCCTTCTAACGAGGATGTATTCTTTCATACACTGCATGAAGGCGACAGCTATAAAGTAGAGGGATGGATCAATGAAACAACTAAGGTGCGGTCAAGAAAATAGATGGACGACGACGATCACCGGATAATACGGATTTTACAAAGGGCCACCCCACTGCTGATGGGATTGGCCCTCCTTTTTTCATGCGGCCGCGATGTGGAAAAAGTACCCGACCTGACTAATGTTGAAGAGATCCCGGCTGTGCATGCCACCAACGTAGAAACCATCTACAGCGATTCATCCATCGTTCGCCTGAAAATCAATGCCCCCGAACTGAAAGAATTCCCCGATGATACACTGAAACCCCCGCAGATCGAATTCCCAAAAGGACTTACCGCAACCTTTTACAACCAACAGGGAGGTACAGAATCTATCCTGAAAGCCGGTTATGCCATCTATTATAAAAAAGATAAAATTTTTGAAGCCCGTAACCATGTAGTAGTCAACAACCTGAATCAGGACCAACGCCTTGAGACCGAACTTCTCTTCTGGGATGAAAAGAAAGAGAAGATCTGGTCAGACCAGCCTGTGAAAATCATTACACCCGAAGGAACTACTTACGGCGACCGGGGCTTTAATGCCGATCAAAATTTTACGCGCTATATCATCCGTGGATCCAGAGGAGAGATGAAGGTGAAGGATAAGAAGAGTGGCGGCGGAACTTAGGAGAGGGTTAGGAGGGTTAGGAGGTTTAGAAGGTTTAGAAGGTTTAGGAGGTTTAGGAGGTTAAAATGTTTAAGAAGTTTATTTGTGTATTTGTTTATTTTGCCTGCAGTTTTGTAACACTGCGAGGATCAAACCTTACACGCTTACTGAAAACTTAATTTTGTGTCCCCTATCGTATTGATATTGATTACATTGCTTTTCTCCGCCTTTTTTTCGGGGATGGAAATTGCTTTTGTGTCTTCGAATAAACTGCAGGTTGAGATCGAGCGTTCGGGGGGCCGGGTATCACCGCGGATTATCGGCTGGCTGAATCGCCGCCCTGAATATTTCATCGCCACCATGCTGGTGGGTAACAACATCAGTCTGGTGATTTACGGCCTTCAAATGGCCATCCTGTTGCGTCCCTGGATCGCCGGTTGGACAGACCATGAGATTTGGATCCTGGTGATCCAGACCCTGCTGGCCACAGCAATCATCCTGATCACAGCTGAGTTTCTGCCGAAAACCATTTTCAGGCTCCGCCCGAACCAGGTGCTCCGCTTCTTTGCCATCCCCCTGATCATTCTCTATTTTCTACTCTACCCGGTGACCCTGATCGCAGTGAGCCTGTCGGAATTCATGCTGAAACGAATCTTCAGCATACCGGGTACTACCGATCAGAAAGCAATGGTGTTCGGCCGGGTGGATCTCGACCACCTGATACGCGAAAACCAACCCGAAGAACAAACACGACATGAAACAAACCAAAAATTCAAACTATTTCAGAACGCTCTGGATTTCTCAAAGGTGCGGTTGCGCGATTGTATGATCCCGCGTACCGAAATTGAAGCACTCGAAGTACACACCTCCATCGAAGAACTTAAACAACGGTATATCGAATCGGGACTGTCACGAATACTAATCTATGAAGAACAGATCGATCAGATTGTGGGTTATACACACCATTCGGATCTTTTTAAAGATCCGCAAAATATCCGCAGTATTGTACGTCCTGTACCTATCGTTCCCGAAACCATGCCGGCCAATAAACTGCTGAGCCAACTGCTGGCCGAACACCTCAGCCTTGCCGTAGTGGTTGATGAATTCGGCGGTACAGCCGGACTGGTTACAACGGAGGATATTCTGGAGGAGATTTTCGGGGATATTATAGATGAACATGATAAGCCCGAATATATTGAGAGAAAAATAGATGAAAATACGTACCGCTTCTCAGGGCGTCTTGAAATTGATTACCTGAACGAGAATTACCCCTTTACATTGCCGGCGTCAGAAGATTATGAAACGTTGGCCGGACTGATAATTTTTTATCACACCTCCATTCCCAAGGTGAATGAAGTTATTAATATAAAAGGATTTAAATTCAGGATCCTGAGAAGTTCCCGTACCCGCATCGAACTGGTAGAACTCACGTGCACCTGAAAAACTTTACAGAAAACCTCCCTGTAAACCTATATTAACTTTCAGCAGCCCGTTAATAAAACTGCGTTCTCCGGTCAACGATCTTTGACCGGTCTTTCAGGGCCTGAAATACGGCATAGCCCACTCTTGAAGTATATCCCCGTTCGAGCCGGTTACGTGAAGCAATAGGATCGGACTTCGGACCGGGTTCAATGATCCTGGTTACTTTAATCACATACACCGCATTGATTCCCTTAATCGGGTCACTAAGCGTATTCAGCGGTGTAGTTACTATAGCAGCGGTCATTTTAGGTTCGATACCCACTCCCGTAATGGATGAAGCAGTGAAATACTGTTCTTTTGACTGACGTACATCCACTTCAAAGCGATCAGCCAGCTCTTGTAAAGTTTTGACCTCTTTCATAGCATCAGTAAACTGTGCAATTAAATAATCGGCCTTTTTCTCGTTGCGTACCATTGATTCAACTTCTCCGCGTACCTGGTCAAGCGGCGCATTGCCCTCTTTACGTACCGTTTCAAGCTTGGCAAGCACAAACTGGTTGCCGAACTGATAGATCTTCGAAAGATCTCCTTCATGAGCCTTAAATGCCCAGCGGATCAATTCCCTCGGGTTTTCAAGTCCGGTAATCATTTCATCTTCAGGTGCAATATTACTGGCCAGTTTTTTATTCAGGTTCTCTTTAACCACTCCCTTGTCATACTTCTCACCGGTATTATAGGTTGAAGCAAAGCGTGAAGCCTGGTTCCACACTTCCTGAACGGTTTTACTGCTCGGTGTAATCTGGCGGTCGAGATAAGCTACCTGGTATTTTTTATGATAACGGCTTTGATCGGTTACTTTCACTACGTGTACACCGTAGGAGGTTTTCACGGTGAATTCATCGCCTTTTTTTGCAAAGAAGCAGGCTTTGCTGAATTCGGGGATCATCTTCTCTTGGGTAAACCATTTCAGGTCTCCGCCGTGAGTTGAAGTACCATCCGTCCCGTATTGAGCGGCAAGCTTCTCAAAGCTGGCACCTTTTTTAATCAGATTCAACAGACTGTCGGCCGTTGCCTGGGCAGCATCAAAATTTCCGTTGTCATCCGGACGGATCAGGATGTGGCTGGCACGTACCGAGTCGGGCAGCAATTTTATACCTGTGACCCTTGCGATTTTCCAGGTGTCATCCACCAGGTAAGGCCCGAACACATCCCCCACTTTAGCTTTTTTAACCCAATCGGTAAGGGTGGGATCCAAATCCGAAGGAGCAAAATAATTCTCGTTAAACGGATCATCACTATTCAGGGCCACATACTGGCCGGCATTTTCTATCCGCTTAAATTCAGGCAATTCATTATAAATCCACTCCTCTACCTTGTCGCGGTCGTCCTTTGAAGGATTAATCACAAAAGAGACATAACTGATATCCCTCGATTCTTTCTGTTTGAACTCGTTTTTATGCTCTTCGTAAAATTTCTTGACATCCTCTTCATTCATCCTGATCACGGTATCCGGAACCATCAGGTACCGTTTTGAGACATACTCGATGTCGTATTTCCGGTTGGCTTCCACAAAATCCTGATCAACCTGCCATTTTGTAACATAGAGACCTTTGCTGATCAGGTTCTGGTATTTGGTATAGATCCGGTCGCGGATCAGTTGTTTCTCAAACTCTACCCAAGCTGCCTGTGCCTGGCCGGTTTGGTCGTTCTCCATATTCTTCAGAAACTGTATGACCAGGTTGCGGTCGAATTCACCGGTCTGTTTGTTCTGAAAGATACTAATTGCTTTAATTTGCGGATGGATATTTCGGCCCTGTACCATATCCCAAAGTTCATCCTCCCCACATGCCAGTCCGAGTGCATTATACTCTTTCTGAAACAGGTATTCATTCATAAAGTTGTTCCAAACCTGTGCTCTGATAGAAGAGTAGGTACTGGCATCCACTTCATTGACTCCTGAATTTCGCTTATAATTCTTCACACTGGCATCTACCCGTTGGTTAAACTCTTTGTACATAATTGTTTTACCATTGATCTCACCCACGATCAAACTTTTACGTCTCAACAGGCCGGAGCCAGAGTTAATAAAGTCGCCCAGGATAAACGCCAATAGCGAAAAGCCGATTACTACGGCTACCAGCGTTCCCGCACGCTGTCTAAGTTTCTCTAATGTTGCCATTTTATCAATTAACTATACGTCAAAAAATCAGGCTACGAAGGTAACAAAAAAATGTATTTATAACATTATTTTCTTCTCTCATCCCCACACCAACACATCGGGTATGACGATCATCTCATGGCCGACCCGTCGTTTTTATTCATCAACAAGGGCCTCTGTAATCGTTTACAGACGCAGCTCTGCCAAATTGTTCATAACTTTTTGCTCAAGGAGGGGTAACCTTTCATCGATTTCCGGAATAAAGCAATGTATGACAATTTTAACGTTCTTTTTGTTAATGTTTTTTCATCTCTGCAACTTCCTAACCCAGCACCGGGGGCCCAATTTTTCCTGCAAAATATAAACCACCAAGGGTCCCCGGGCGGGAGGAAGGTGTTAATTATCCCTATTCAGTTTTTTATTTACTTTCAATATGTTAAAGAAGTACATCTTCGTAATATGTTCATTCTTTTTTTATTCAAACCTTTTCGGTCAAAACGCTATCATTACATATAAGTCCGATCTCAGCAAAGCTTATAAGTATAACGATCTTCCACT